>CBDUEA010000036.1:0-9673 GCA_965365965.1 uncultured Polaromonas sp.
ACAGAGTAGATACTTGACCAACCGGCTTCCAAGGAACTCTACGTACATAATTAATGGGATGAGAGGCTGTGCTTGTCTTCAAGAGCTAGGCTGGTCATTTGCATCGCGTAGTTCACTTTCACTGCTCTAGTTTTACCCCTAACAATTGAAAATATGAAGATTCATTTCACTTTGCTTTGGCGCATGGCTCATTGCATGTGCGCACTGCTGGTTTTGAGTGCTTGCAGTGACAAAGCTGCAAACAGTCCAGCCGGTCCAGCTGCCGTCACGGCAACGTCTGCTGCAACATCATCTGCATCCGCTGTAAAGGACGTCAAAGCTGCTCCGATTCCACCTACCAGCGTAAATACAGTGCTCGCAAAAAAACGTGATTTTGCGGTCACGCTACAAGCCACAGGTGCAGTGGTAGCAGTATCCAACGTTGATGTCCGGCCTCAGGTCAGCGGTGTCATCACCAAAGTGCATGTGCAAGAGGGTCAGTTTGTTAAAAAAGGCGAAGTACTCGTGACCTTAGATTCGCGGGCCGAAGAAGCCAATGTGGCCAAAATGCGCGCTACTGTGACTAAAGACCAGGCGACCTTGGCGGACGCGCGCCGTCAATTTCAACGCAGCCGCGATTTGCTAGATAAAAACTTCATCTCGCAAGTGGCCGCAGATACCAGCCAAACATTGGTTGAGTCGCAAGCAGCCACGCTCGCGACTGACCAAGCAGCGTTGAATGCCGCGTTGGTAGCTCTTTCATACAGCAAAATCACTGCGGCAAGCAGTGGCCGCATTGGCAGCATCAACGTGTTTGCGGGTAGCTCGGTTCAGGCCAACCTCACCACACTGATGAATATCACACAGCTTGACCCGATTGATATCGCTTTTAGCTTGCCACAACGCTACATCAGCCAGACGCTTGAAGCGCTGAAAGAGGGCAATGCAACGGTTGCCGCCAAGTTACCCGACAGCAAAGCAGACTTGGTGGGTAAATTGCTGTTCGTAGATAGCAATGTGGATGCTGCAACTGGAACGGTGAAAGCCAAAGCGCGCTATGACAACAAAGGATTTAAGTTATGGCCTGGCGCTTTTGTCAATATTGCCGTGACTGCGAAGACGATTAAAGACGCGGTTGTTATTCCGACAGCTGCCGTGGTTCAAACTGCGCGTGGTTCTGTTGTGTATGTGGCTGTGGATGGCAAGGCAGCCCTTAAACCTGTGAAAATTTTGGCCAGCGAAGGTGAAGATTCAGCCGTCAGCGGCGTAAATGTGGACGATGCCGTGGTAATGGAAGGTCGTCAAAACCTGCGGCCAGATTCACCGTTGGTTGAGCGTAAACCTGATGCAAAACCGCAAGCGGGAAAACCTGCTGCACCTACGACACCGGCTGCGGATTCCACGGCTGCTGCCACAGCACCGAATCCAGCCAAGCCATAACGGTATCAGCTCAAGTCACAGCCATGAATTTATCCGAACTCTTCATCCGCCGCCCCGTGATGACGGTGCTCCTTAACGTTGCCATTGTCATAGGCGGTGTTCTTGCCTACCGCAACATTCCGGTCGCTGCGTTGCCTAGCTACGATACGCCCATCATCAACGTATCAGCCTCTTTATCCGGTGCCAGTCCAGAGACCATGGCCACTTCAGTGGCCTTGCCACTTGAAAAGCAATTTCAGACGATTCCAGGGCTCTACATCATCAGTTCAACCAGCACATTGGGCAACACATCCTTAACGCTGGAGTTTGCCGAAGGACGCAATATTGATGGTGCTGCCTTAGATGTACAAGCTGCATTGTTGCGCGCGCAGCGCTCATTGCCGTCTGATATGCAACAAATGCCGGCCTATCGCAAGGTCAACCCTGCTGACGCTCCCATCCTGTTAGTCGCTTTGACGTCGCCATCACTGGCCCCGTCAGATATCCAGGACTATGCCCAACATCTTATTTCGCCGATTTTGTCTACCGTTGATGGTGTCGCACAGGTCAATATTTATGGCTCAAAACGCTATGCCGTGCGTGTGCGTGTCAAGCCTGAAGCGCTGGCAGCGCGTAACTTGGCTTTGGATGATGTGTCGACAGCGTTGAATGCAGCTAACGTGAATACGCCTGTAGGCACTTTAGAAGGCAATAAACAAACGCTAACCTTGCAGGCCAACAAGCAGCTCAAAAACGCAGCAGAATTTGCCGATCTCATCATTGCCACCAGAAATGGCAATTCGATCTACTTACGTGACATAGCCAATGTTGAAGACAGTGTAGAAACCACGAAAACCAATGCCAACTTGAATGGCGAGCCTTCTATTATCTTGGCCGTGCAACGCCAACCGGGTGCCAACACCGTCAAGGTTGTCGATGCGGTCAAAGCCATGATACCCAGCTTGCAAGCGCAAATGCCTCAGTCCATGCGCATGACGCCTGTGAATGACAGATCGCTGTCGGTGCGCGAGTCTTTGCACGATGTCTCGCTCACACTGATGGGCACCATTGTTTTGGTGGTTTTGGTGATTTTCTTGTTCTTGCGCCGTTTTGTCGCCACCGTTATCCCAACACTGTCGCTACCCGTGTCATTGATAGGCGCTATCGGGCTGCTGTATAGCCTGAATTACAGTCTAGACAATATCTCACTGTTGGGTTTGACATTGGCCGTCGGCTTGGTGGTAGACGATGCCATTGTGATGCTAGAAAACATCATGCGGCATATTGAAGATGGTGAGCAACCCTTTGCCGCTGCACTGCGTGGCTCACGCGAAGTAGGCTTCACCATCATATCAATCTCCACCTCGCTGATTGCTGTTTTTATTCCTATCTTTTTCATGCCTGGCGTGATTGGCTTGCTCTTTCATGAGTTCGCCGTAATTGTGGGCTTGTCTATCCTGGTGTCAGCTTTTGTTTCGCTCACTTTGGTACCCATGCTCGCCAGCAAGTTTTTAAAAGCGGAAGAGCATGGACATCGCAAAGAAAACTTTATTCTTCGCGCTTTTGAACGCGGTTTTAACGCTTCCTTGGCGGGCTATACGCGTACTTTAGATGCAGCGATGCGCCATAGAAAAACAATGGCCTTGGTAACTTTTTTAACCTTCGCATTGACTGCTTGGTTATTCATTGCTATTCCCAAAGGATTCTTTCCTGAGGAAGATATTGGACAAATCACCGTACAAACTGAAGCGGCCGAAGATACGTCCTTCCCCGAGATGGTGCGTTTGCAAGACCGTGCCGCGGCTGTCTTTCGGGCTGACCCCAACGTGGCCGCAGTGAGTTCATTCAACGGCGGCACAGGGGCTCAAAACACTGGGCGTATGTTTGTCACGCTCAAGGCGCGCAATGAGCGACTGCCCATGAAACAAGTCGTTGAAAATTTGCGGAAAAAGCTCCGTGGTGTTGCCGGTATCACGGTCTTCATGCGCCCAATTCAAAATTTGCAACTGGGTGGCCGACAAAGTAAAGCGCAATACCAATACATTTTGCAAAGCGTCAAGGCGGATGAGATCAATGAATGGGCGACCAAGCTGCAAGAAAAGCTGCGTCCAGACCCGATGTTTCGCGACGTGACCAGTGATGCTCAGCTGCGCAACTTGCAAGCCACGCTCAAAATCAACCGTGAACGTGCCAATTCCTTGGGGGTCTCGATCAGTGCCATTCGTCAGACTTTGTTCAGCGCGTTTGGTGAACGTCAGGTATCGACTATTTATTTGCCGACGGACAGCTACCAAGTCATCATGGAAGTTGCGCCCGAATCGAAACTCGATGAAAGCGCCTTGAACAATATATTTGTTCGCTCAAGTACAGGGACTTTGGTTCCATTGGTGTCTTTTACTTCTGTTGAACGCACAGTCGGGCCGACCTCCATCAACCATGTTGGGCAATTACAAGCGGTGACCGTGTCGTTCAACTTAGCACCCGGCTCCCCGCTGGGTGATGCGACAAAGCGGATTGACCAATTGAAAGATGAAATTGGTATGCCCAGTTCTATCATTACCACCTATGGCGGCGATGCCGCTGTCTTTAAGAAATCGCAAGGCGGACAAGCCGTGTTGATTGTGGCGGCTTTGTTGGTCATTTATGTGCTGCTGGGTGTGCTGTATGAAAGCTACATCCACCCCATTACCATTCTTGCGGGTTTGCCTTCGGCTGCTGTGGGTGCTTTGGGCACGCTGATGCTTTTTGGTCAAGACTTGACGCTGATCGCCACCATCGGCATATTGCTGCTCATCGGTATTGTCAAAAAGAATGCCATCATGATGATCGACTTTGCACTCGACGCGCAGCGCCATGGCGGCATGACGCCGTCGCAAGCTATTCGAGAAGCCTGTATCAAACGCTTCCGGCCCATCATGATGACCACGCTCGCCGCTTTGGTAGGTGCCTTGCCGATTGCACTGGGTTTGGGCGCAGGCGCAGAACTGCGTCAACCCTTGGGTCTGGCCGTGGTGGGTGGTTTGGTGTTTTCTCAAGCCGTTACCCTGTACATCACTCCGATGATTTATCTAGCACTTGAGCGCTACAGCGGCACTGGCCCAGTTACCAAAGCTGAAGTTGTCTGACTAGGACTGTAGATCCATGGGAGCGATCAACCCAAACTTTCTACATAGTCAACCAAGTCCGTCAAAACCGCTTTACCGCGCTCATTTGCTGTGAGCGCCAGCGCGTTCACTTCGGCGTAGAAGCGCTCTACAGACCGCACTCCGCCCTCGCCTTGTAGCATCCTGTCGGCGCAATGTTCTTGCCATTGCTCTTGCTCATCGTCGGTCAAGATCTCGGGGAAATTGCGGGCTTTGTAGCGGAAGACGAGTTCTTCAAGACGCTCGTCGTCAAAGCCGGTTCGGGCTTCGGCTAGTCTCTCGGGGTGCATGCTTAGCAATTGCGTCAGGCGGCGTCTGTCGTTGTTGCCGACAAAGCCGCCGTACAGGTCGGCGTCCACATCTACAGGGTCATTGTTTGCCGCTGGGCGCTGAAAAATCATCGGCCACAGAGCACTCATGTCAGGTAATTCAGTGGCTTTTTCGGCGTTTTGCATTTGTGCGGCGATGTCTATTCCCCACTTTTGCGCCATCTCAGCGCTCAGCGTTTTCAAACTGCTGATGACCATGGGCGACTTGTTAAGGTGGATGGTTTTGATGGGCAGACGCGTCATACCAGCGGGTAGCTCGCTGGCTTTGGTGAACAGACGCAGGCGAACCTCGTCGGGTTTCAAGAGCGCGAGTTCGCTCGGGTCATGCGCCAAGTCCCAAGCGATCATTTCGTTTTTATTGGTCGGGTGCATGGCCAGCGGAAACATGATGGCGATGCAACCTTTTTCTGAGGGGAACATGCCAGAAATGTGCAGGAAGGGTCGTGCGTTTTGCAGCGTGGTGGGTAAACCCAGCTCAGCGGCGACGCGGTCTTTTTTGTGTAAGCTAAGGCAAAAGTCGAACAGTTTCGGGTTGGTTTTTTTGATCAAACGCGCCAAATCAATCGTCGCTTGCACATCAGACAAAGCATCATGCGCGGCTTCGTGGGCGAGTCCGTTGGCTTTGGTGAGATCTTCCAGCTTGAAACTGGGCTTTTGCAGGGTTAAAACAGTGTTTTTAAAGGTATTTTCGCCTATAGTCGGCGTATTTATTGCTTGAGCAGCTATATTATTTGTAGTATTTTTAATCTCTTTAGCTGCCATAGATGCCAACTCTTCGGCTGAAATATCCTTCAGCGGCCAGTTGATACCGTCTGGGCGTAAGGCGTAAGCGGTGCGCACCACGTCCATCAGATCCCAACGACCACAGTTGTTTTGCCACTCACGGGCGTAGGGGTCACGCAGGTTGCGCCAGAGCATGAAGCGGGTGAATTCGTCGTCAAAACGGATGGTGTTGTAGCCCACACCGATGGTGCCCGGCTCGGACAGCGCCGCTTCAATCTGCGCCGCAAATTCATGCTCGGGGATACCACGTTCTAGGCAAACTTGCGGGGTGATCCCAGTGATCAAACAAGAGGCTGGGTCTGGAATGTAGTCTGCAGCTGGTTGACAGTACAACATGATGGGTTCGCCAATGACGTTCAAGTCTGCATCCGTGCGGATGGCAGCAAACTGCGCGGGCCGATCAACGCGGGGGTTGATGCCAAAGGTTTCGTAGTCGTGCCAAAGAAAAGTGTGAGATTGCGAAGTTGAAGCCATTTGCAGAAATTAAGAATGAGTCACATGTAAAAAAGGGTTGGTAACCTTGGCTACCAACCCTTTTAGTATCGCTTAATCAGCAGGTGACAGTAAATCAACCTTCAGAGACTTCTTCCGTCTCGGTTTTGGTTTTGCCTTCTTTCTTAGTCGGCTTTGGCAGTGGAGTGATATCCAAAACGACTTCACCAGTTTCAACGCCCTTCTCGTCCGTTTTCAAGGCGATGTCCACCGTCAGGCGGCCACCGTCTACCAAACGACCAAACAACAACTCGTCGGCCAAGGCACGACGAATCATGTCTTGAATCAAGCGCTGCATTGGGCGTGCACCCATGAGCGGGTCGAACCCTTTTTTCGCCAAGTACTTGCGCAAGCCATCGGTGAAGGTGACTTCAACTTTCTTCTCAGCGAGTTGCGTCTCCAATTGCAGCAAAAACTTGTCTGCCACGCGCAGAATCACGTTTTCGTCGAGTGCTTTGAAGCTGACCGTTGCATCCAAACGGTTGCGGAACTCAGGCGTGAACAGGCGCTTGATATCGGCCATCTCATCCCCGGCTTCACGCGGGTTAGTGAAGCCGATGGTCGCTTTGTTCATGGTTTCAGCGCCGGCGTTAGTTGTCATGATCAAAATCACGTTGCGGAAATCGGCTTTGCGACCATTGTTGTCCGTCAACGTGCCGTGGTCCATGACTTGCAAGAGCACGTTGAAAATGTCCGGATGGGCTTTTTCAATCTCATCGAGCAGCAGCACACAATGCGGCTTTTTGGTGATGGCCTCAGTCAGCAAGCCACCTTGGTCAAAACCCACATAGCCTGGTGGCGCACCGATTAAGCGACTCACCGCGTGGCGCTCCATGTACTCGCTCATGTCAAAGCGAATCAAGTCAATGCCCATGATGTACGCGAGCTGCTTGGCGGCTTCTGTTTTGCCGACGCCCGTGGGGCCGCTGAACAAGAAAGCACCAATCGGTTTGTCAACCTTACCCAAGCCAGAACGCGCCATTTTGACACTGGAGGCCAGCACGTCCAAGGCTTTGTCTTGGCCGAAGACCACGCTTTTCAGGTCGCGCTCTAAAGTTTGCAACTTACTGCGGTCGTCGTTAGACACATTGGCAGGCGGAATACGCGCGATTTTGGCCACGATTTCTTCAACTTCTGCTTTACCGATAACTTTTTTACGCTTTGACGCCGGCAAAATGCGCTGGGCGGCGCCTGCTTCGTCAATCACGTCAATCGCTTTGTCGGGCAACTGGCGGTCATTGATGTATTTGGCACTCAACTCCGCAGCCGCTTGCAAGGCAGCCACGGCGTATTTCACGCTGTGGTGCTCTTCAAAACGCGACTTCAAGCCTTTGAGAATGTCGACAGTTTCAGACACCGTCGGCTCGACCACATCGATTTTTTGGAAGCGACGCGCCAAAGCAGCATCTTTCTCAAAAATCGCCCGGTACTCAGTGAAGGTGGTTGCACCAATGCATTTGAGCTGACCCGAGCTGAGCGCTGGTTTAAGCAAGTTGGACGCATCCATGGTGCCGCCCGATGCTGCGCCTGCGCCGATGATGGTGTGGATTTCGTCAATGAACAAAATGCCGTTGGGCTTGTCTTTGAGCTGTTTGAGCACGCCTTTCAAGCGTTGTTCAAAGTCACCCCGGTACTTGGTGCCTGCCAGCAAAGCGCCCATGTCGAGCGAGTAAACGGTGGCATCGGCCAAAATTTCTGGCACATCTTTTTGGGTGATGCGCCATGCCAAGCCCTCGGCAATCGCGGTTTTACCCACGCCTGCCTCACCCACCAACAGCGGGTTGTTTTTACGGCGACGGCACAAGATTTGGATCGTCCGCTCCACTTCATAATCGCGGCCAATCAGCGGATCAATTTTGCCGGCAATGGCCAGGTTGTTGAGGTTGACGCAGAACTGATCGAGTGGCGACTGCTTTTCTTGTTTTTCAGCGCCCTGCTCTTCAGACGCTTCCGAAGATTCGCCAGATTTGATGGGTTCTGGTGGGTCGCTCTTTTTGATGCCGTGGGCAATGAAATTGACCACGTCCAAGCGCGTCACGCCTTGCTGGTGGAGATAGTAGACGGCGTGTGAGTCTTTTTCGCCAAAAATAGCGACCAAAACATTCGCACCGATGACTTCCTTTTTACCACTGCCTGTGGATTGCACGTGCATGATGGCGCGCTGAATCACACGCTGGAAACCCAGCGTGGGTTGGGTGTCCACATCATCGGAACCGGCGACTTGGGGGGTATTGTCCGCAATAAAGGTAGACAATGACTTACGCAAATCATCGATATTGGCTGAACACGCGCGCAGCACTTCTGCCCCGCTGGGGTTGTCTAGCAGCGCGAGCAACAGGTGCTCCACCGTGATGAACTCATGGCGTTGCTGGCGCGCCTCGACAAAGGCCATGTGCAAACTGACTTCTAACTCTTGGGCAATCATGCTCGTTCCTTTGGCCTGGTTGATAAATATCTCTAACTACTCTAACTACACTCATTACACTAACTTTTACTTACTCACGCTAACTTAACGTTCCATAAAGATATGGGGCAGACAACGCCTCGTTCAAGGGGTGCATCCATATCGTCATTCAAGCGGCTCCGCCTGACATTGCAAGGGGTGGCCATGCTCTTTGGCGGCGGTGGCCACTTGCTCGACTTTGCTGGCAGCCACATCTTTAGAGAACACACCACAGATACCTTTGCCATCTAAATGGATTTTCAGCATGATTTGGGTCGCTGTTTCGCGGTCTTTGTTAAAAAACTCTTGAATCACGAAAACCACAAATTCCATCGGTGTGTAGTCGTCATTCAACATCACCACTTGGTACATCAGGGGCGGTTTTGTCTTTTGCGCCACGCGCTCAAGTACGGTGGTGTCACCATCATCACGTTTTGGCGTTGCAAGACCTGGGCTCGCTGGCGGGTTGGTTTTTTTAGGAGTTTTAGTTGCCATGAAATCATTGTAGCGAGCTATGAACACCGCTACAGAGTGGTGGTGAAAAACCACTATTTCAAGCACCTATTGACAAACCTTTGAAGGCAAACAAGACAAAAAATCAGGAATTACAAGTATTACCTGCGGTCGCGGTGTGATATTTCAACCACCAAGGCTCTGGCGGCGATTTTTTCGACCAATGCCTCAGCCTGCGCACGGTTGTTGGCGTCTAAATTAGCATCCCATTCGTCCAACAAATAAACCACAGATTGGGTGTTTTGAGCAATTTCTTGCAAAGATTTGAGTTGACGCTCGCCAGACGAGTAGCCATTTTTGGCAATAACGGGGGTTTCGTTCTCTTCTTCGTCATCTAAAAACTCAGTCTCAGCCTCCAAGTCTTTGGCAGACTCTTTCGCAAATTCAAAGGTCAAGCTGTCGCTGGTAGGCCAATAAAAAGCTTGCGCACCGAGCTGGGTTTTCAAAGCAGCCAACAGCGTCGATTTACCAGCTCCATTGCTGCCGCGCACCAAAATCCGACCATGGCGCTGCTGTTTGACCAAACTCAGCGCCTCAGATAACGAGGCACACGGAATCGGTACACCGCCTGA
>CBDUEA010000037.1:0-9648 GCA_965365965.1 uncultured Polaromonas sp.
GCCAAACAACCACGCCGATTGTGGATATTTCAAGGGTGTTGCCCAAGGCGTCTGCGAGACACTCATGTAAGCGGTAGTATCTTTGATAACGAACCAAGCCAGCCAGGCCATAAGCAGGGCAAATGCAGCCAAAGAGACAACCGACAACCAGTCCAGTACCGCCTTCATGGCTTTCGGTAAATGCTCGTGGAACACGTCGACACGGATGTGCGTACGACCTAACAAAGCCAAGCTAAAGGCAATCGTTCCGCCAATGGCCAGAGCATAACCACCTAACTCGTCGGCACCTTGTAGCGAAAAGTTGAATACCTTGCGCACGAAGGTCTCGACTGCCACCAGCAAGGACAGTGCGACGAAAATCAGGCCGAACAAAGTTCCCAGCCAGCGTTCTATAGAGTCTTTCATGACGGATCCTAAAAGGTTAATAGTGCAGGGCAACCGATCCCACGATGCGCGTTGCCCCTCGCAATGGCTTACTTGATACCAATCGCCTTGCCAACGGTCTTCTTCCAAGTCTCCGAACAACCAGGATTGGACTTGTCACAGATTTCAGCCCAAGTCGGCAACGAAATCGTGGCAACTGACTTTCGAACAGTTTCGATGTCGGCGGGTGTCACTGGCACATTGACCAAGTTGAACTTCTTACCAGTAGTGCAAGGTTCCTTGCCTGAGTTGCAGTTGATGGCGTCGTCGGCCAACTCCTTCGAGTATTTCCAAATATCATCGGTCAGTGTGTTGAACGCGGCCGCCATCTTGACTTTCTCATCTGGCTTGAGCTTATTCCACGCCTTCATCGATATGGCATAGCCGTTAAGAGCCATTTGGAAGCCAAGTGCATACTGGTGCGTGGTTACTTCAGGCCAGTTCGATGAATTGGCTGAACTAGGTCCAGAGATTGCGCAATCCACCACTCCCAAAGATAGCGACTGGTGTACTTCACTGAAAGACAATGGAACCGGTGATCCGCCCACTGATTCAATAAACTTAGATAAATTCTGATCGTACGTACGGACTTTCATGCCCTTCAGATCCGAGAGTTTTGTCAAAGGTTTCTTGCAAAACAAGATTTGTGGACCAAAGGGCCAAACACCCAACAACTTGACTTGGAATTGCTTCTGTAAGCGCTGATCCAGCGTATCACGATAAGCGTCATACACCTTACGCGCAGTAACGTAGTCAGGCGAAGCGCCCACCAAGTCCATGCCAAGCAAGGTAGGCTCGTCACGCGAATTCTGTGACACGCGCAGGGATACGATATCAAACAAACCTGCCTTCATCACACGAAGTTGCTCGGTATCCTTGATGCCTAGTGAGTCGATTGACTTGTAGTCAGCGTCGATAGGCAGACCGGTGCGTTTGGCGAATTCGTCGAAAAATGGTTTTTCCTTGTTTTTCTGGATCAGTCCGGTTGCCGCCGGTTGACCGACCACCTTATAAGTAATACGTTCCTGAGCATAGGCAGCTCCGACGAGACCAGTGGCCAGCGCCAGAACTGAGAGGGTTTTGGTAAGACGAGACATGGAAATAACTCCTTTTGGTGGTTGAGAAAGGGACAGAGAATCAATAACCGAGCGCACGCGGCAGGGTCGTGACGATGGCGGGGAAGAAAATACACAACGTCAAAACGCCATACATGAGAAGAATAAAAGGCCAAGCATTTCGCACTAGTTCGCGCATGGACACTTGCGTGACGCCACTGACGACAAACAGCACAACACCCACCGGCGGCGTCAACATGCCGATCACTAGGTTGAGGACGAAAACAAAACCGAAATGCAACGGATCGATCCCATATTGCAGAGCGATCGGATGTAGCAATGGAACCAGCATGATGTAAGCAGCATTCGACTCTAGAAACATGCCCACTACAAATAACAGTACAGCAACCAAGCCCATGAAAACCAGCGGGTCGCTGGTCATCGCGAGTAACAGTGTAGACAGTTGCTGTGGCAGCAAATCCACTGTCATTAAATAAGTGATGATGGAAGCAAAGGCGATCAAGGCTCCAACCACGCCCGACGTAATGACCGCACGTACGACGATTCCTGGCAGATCACGAATAGAAAGTTGACGTGTAACGACAAAACCGATGAGCAACGAGTAGACGACAGCTATCGCAGCACCTTCGGTCGCAGTGAATGCGCCACCGACAATACCGCCAATGACCACGACTGGCATCAGCAATACCACCAGGGAGCGTCGCAGTTCTGCAAAAACACGCAAAAATTGAAATGGCTCGCCTGTTACGGCCCAGCCACGCCGAGAAGCGATCCAGCTACAAAGCAGCATGAAGCCGATGCAGATGATGATGCCCGGCACAACGCCTGCCATAAATAAACCACCAACGGAAACCGAGGAGCCGGCCATGAACGCATAGACGATCATGGCGCCCGATGGCGGAATAATCGGACCAAGGTTCGCGGCAGCGGCAACAATGGCGGCGGCAAATCCTTTGTCATAGATCTTGCTCAACGATGGTACCAGGATCGCCGACAGAGCACTGGCATCGGCTACCGCAGCACCAGATACGGTGGCGAGCCCTGCGCCCGAGAGCATCGCAACATGTGCCATACCACCACGCACGCGACCGACCACGGAATTTGCCAAGGCAATCAACCGCTCGACGATGCCAGCCTTGATCATCAGTTCACCAGCCAGCATAAAGAATGGAATCGACATCAAAGGGAAGGAGTTAACGGCGTGCATCATGCGTTGCGGCACCATGGACAGGTCGACACCACTGACCAGCAACGCTGCAAGTGCCGCTACGCCCATCGCAAACGCGATAGGAAGACCGAGACAAGCTAGCAACATAAAACCAAGGACGATAGCTGTACTCATGATGTACCTCTTGAAGTACTCGCACAATCAACACCCAGCGTAAAAAGAAACAGGCAAGTCATTCTGCACCTCCAATTAGTGCATGCGGTGGGCCAAATACAGTTATACGCAATAAGTGCAACGCGCTGAAGAGGGCACCCAGGCCGATAGGTACAATGAACCAAGCAACGCTCCAGTCCAATGTCGACATCAGTTCATCCCACTGCTCGCGTGCTACGCCTAGGGCAGCCCAAGCGATAGCGAGCATCATCGTTGCACTCAGCGCTGCCGCCGCTCGCCGCAACACCGTTTGAAATAGCTGTGGCATTTTCTGCACAACGATGTCAATGCCAATATGGGCACCCTGGCGGACACCGAGGGGAATTGCCAGAAAGATGCTCCATACAAAACACAAACGGGAGATCTCATCAGCCCAATCGAGCGACTTGTTGAACCCGTAGCGTAACGCAACCTGAGCCGACACCACGCCCACCATCACCGCAACAGTGAACAGCAACACAAACATCACGCCCCGATCCATCACGGCAAGCGCTCGCCCGTGCCAAGGACGTGTGTCATAAACCTCTGGCAACACCGATACAAACATGCTTCTCTCCTTGCTTACAGCTGAGTCTGCTTTAGCGTTTGGATGCTTCAGCTAGCACCTGGTCGACCAAGGCGGCGCCAGCACGCTTCTTGACAACCTCTTCAATTACGCTGGCAGAGGCCTTGCGCATTTCTTCCCGTGCTGCAGGAGAAATTTCGGTGTAGGTCATCTTGCCTTTGAGTTCAGCCAGTGCACTGGCCTCGCTTGAGATAGCCAGCTTGCGCTGGAAAGCGATGGTGGTTTGCATCGCTTCATTGATCGCTTTGCGGTGTTCGGGCTTCATCTGGTCAAATGCTTTCTTGCTGCCAATGACGGCAATATAATCAAAAAAGTGACCAGAATTTGACAAGTATTTTTGAACTTCGCCATAACGCGAAGCTGAAATCACGGTGTATGGATTTTCTTGAGCGTCAACCACGCGTTGCTCCAATGCCGAATACAACTCTTTAACGTCCATCGCCAATGGATTGGCACCTAGAGCACGAAACGACGCTAGGTGTGTTTCGCTAGGTTGCAGTCGAATTTTCAAACCTTTGAGATCAGCCATGGTGTTGATTGGGCCACGGCTATTGGTAATGTTACGCATGCCCAGCTCCATCCAACCCAGCGCTACGAAACCTTTGTCTTGCAGTTTCTTATCGATCGCAACTCCCACAGGACCATCGATGACACGCAATGCGACGTCGCGGTTCGGAAATACAAATGGCAGGGCGACTGCCTCGAGTTCTGGCACGATTCGGGATAAATACGCGGCGCCAACCCAAGTCAGTGCAAGCGTGCCAGAGCGCACCGCATCAACGTTTTCCTTCGCTCCACCGAGCTGCATTGCTGGGAAGACATCAACCTGTAATTGGTTATTGGTCAGACGCGCCACCTCTTTCTTGAACACTTGTTCAACAGCTAAACTGCTGGGATGCTCGCTGGCAAAGTTGCCTGCAATTTGCAGTTTTTGTTGGGCTTGGGCGGTGACGCTTAGCGCCATTGTCAAGGCCACTGCCAGCGGTGCTAGGATGCGTGGAAGTTTATTCGGTTTCATTGGATGTCCTTTCGAGGTTGAGGGATGCATGTTTCAGTTTTTCGTGACGGGACTCGCCGGCATGCTAGCGGCCAACAGGCGCTGCAATGCAGGTGACAAACCCTGGTTGGGCTTGATGGGGGGTGGGGCAAAACTTCCACTGATGGCACTGCCTGGTTGCAATGCGACCAGCGATTCCGCATGACGCACGGCGCTGGACACTCCGTCCACACAAGGCACTGGTAAACGACCGCGCAAGCTGCGCGCTAGACCAGCGAGTGGTGCACCAGCCAACACGATGACGTCTGCACCATCTTCTTCAACACAGCGCTCTGCTAGTTGCACCAAGCGCTCCCCTTGGTTACCTTGCACATTTCCAATGTCGGCCAAAGGCTCATCAAGCCCTCTGATGCTTGCTAGTCGTCCTGACAAGCCGCATTGCGCGACAGTTTCTCCATACCAAGCACGGATGCGCTGGGAAATCGCCACGATTGAGAAACGCTGACCAAGCAAGCAAGCGCTGGCTAGTGCGGCATCGGTCAGGCCGATCACCGGACACGGCAACACCTCGCGCAGTCCCTGTAGACCAGGATCTCCGAACGCAGCCACGATCAAAGCGTCGTATTCACCATGGTGCGCAGCTGCCAGTTCAGCCACCGCGTAAGCGCCCATCAAGGCCTCGAACCGTGTCTCAATATAGGCAACACCAAACGGAGCTGTCACCACTTGCACCTCGGTTCCTGGCGAGGCGCTGCGCTTGGCCTCGGCTCGGATCAAGTCAGATACGCTGTCCGAGATATTGGGATTGATCAAAAGCAACTTCATGCGGTCTCCCTGCTCGAACTGTCAGAAGACAATTTGCGACGCGGCATCAAGGTCGGCTCACCACATGGTAGGAAGCGACCACGTCCCTTGCGCGGGTGGAAAACGCCATCCCAAACAACCTCGCCTGACACAATGGTCACGCCCGGCCAAGCTCGCAATGCGCGACCTTCATACGGTGTGTAGTCCACATTGTGATGCAGATCTTGGTTGCGCACTACGACTTCACGCTCATCCCAGATCACCAGGTCGGCGTCACTGCCAACAGCAATAGTACCCTTGCGCGGGTGCAAGCCATAAGCTTTTGCTGGGTTGGTTGCCGTCAGTTCGACAAATCGGTTGAGCGTCATGCGTCCTGCAAGAACGCCTTCCGAATATAACAAGGGCATACGTGTCTCTAAACCAGGAATGCCGTTGGGAATATGACGGAATGGCACTTCCTGCCCGCCGGGCTTCTTGCCCTCAGGCGCGTCATAACGAAATGGCGCATGGTCGGAAGAAAGCAGCGTGAATAGTCCATCATTGAGACCATTCCAAATCACCTCTTGATTGCGCTTGTCCCGTGGTGGGGGGCTACAAATACAACGCGCGCCTTGGTAACTGTCGTCCAGCCCCAGATCATCGGCTGTGAGGAATAAATATTGCGGACAGGTTTCAGCAAAAACGTTCAACCCATGTGCACGTGCCCAACGGATTTGTTCGACGGCTTCACGACCCGATACATGCACGATCAAGATCGGCACATCTACCAGTTCGGACAAGGCGATGACTCTATGTGTGGCTTCCCGCTCAACCAGCATTGGCCGCGACAGGGCATGGAACCGAGGAGCAGTCCGGCCTGCAGCTTCTAGCTTCTTCGTCAACCATTCAATGCAGTCGGCGTTCTCCGCATGAACCATCGCCATCGCACCATGCTCACGCGCCACCGATAACACATCCAATATCTGACCATCGTCAAGCTTGAGGTCGTCATATGTCATGTAAATCTTGAATGAGGTGTAACCCTCCTGGATCAAGGCTGGCAACTCTTCGTTCAAGACCGCAGGCGTAGGATCGCTGACGATTAAATGAAATGCATAGTCGACATGGGCGCGACCTTCTGCGCGCTGATGATAATCGGCAACTGCCGCACGCAAAGAATGACCTTTTTCCTGCGCAGCAAATGGGATCACGGTAGTCGTACCTCCACAAGCTGCAGAGCGTGTGCCACTTTCAAAATCGTCCGCCATGCGCATCGGAGGCGCCATTGGTTGATCCAGATGGCAATGCGCATCAACACCACCCGGCGTCACGACGCGACCAGCTGCATCTATCTCACGAACACCTTCGGCAAGTCCTATACCCAGCTGTGCGATCCGACCGTCAATGATGCCGATATCAGCATCAAAAGTGTCACTGGCAGTTGCGATGCGGGCGCGTCGGATCACCAAGTCAAACGATTTTGCACTCATATCAGATCTCCTGAGTGAATGATTACGAGCTGCGTTAACTTGGATGAAAATCGCTTAATTGCTGGCAACGATATTTTTTTCATAATTACTTGCATCTATCTGAGTCTGAACGGTTTCTGTCATTCAGCTTTCCAAACACAATGCACTGAAAAGTTGAATTTATTGTCGACATTGTTGTTGAATATAAATTTGTATGCATCGGTGTTTACACCTATGTCGACAATTTTTTATAACTTTGACATAATGTTGCATAGCGCTTTAAAAACATCTTTCAGCCTGCCCACCCCCCCTTTAAGGAGAATATACCCATGAACCGACCGATCCGACTTGGTGTTTTGACACCTTCATCCAACACATCATTAGAACCATTGACCAGCGCATTGGCGGCTCTTGTTCCGGGCTGCAGTGCTCATTTCTCTCGCTTTAAAGTCACTGAAATCTCTTTATCAGCGCAAGGGCTGGGTCAGTTTGATGACAGCAAGATCCTGGCTGCTGCAGATCTGCTCGCTGACGCCAAAGTCGACGTGATCGGCTGGAGCGGAACAGCTGCGGGCTGGCTGGGGTTCGACAGTGATCGGCGACTTGTTGAACGCATAGAAGAACGCACCGGCATCCGGGCGACGACTGCCGTACTCGCGCTGAACGAACTCATGGCCTTGCAAAACATTTCTCGACTAGCCTTAGTTACCCCTTATACCGAGGATGTTCAACGGCGGATTGTCGACAATTACCGCAGCATTGGTGTTGAAATTGTTGCTGAACGGCATCTTGGTATCACCGTCAATTACGATTTCGCGCTGGTCGAACCACAACGCTTGGAAGACTTGATGAAAGAAGTGGCAGCATCGCGACCGCAAGCCATCACCACGTTTTGCACCAATCTCAGAGCTGCTCGACTCGCGGAACAGATCGAATCTCGGCTGGACATACCGCTCCTCGACACTGTCAGTACCACTGTCTGGGGTATGTTGCGTGCCGTCGGTGCCGATCCCAAAGTCATTCGCGGCTGGGGGCAATTATTTGACTGGGCCTGAACTCATGCTTCCCGTTGCGCTTGATACAATCTTTCACATAGGTTCATTAAAGTCGCGACCTGATGGGAGATCCAGCAAGAAGGTCCAGTCGATCGATGACCACCTCATAGCTAAAGAAAGTTTGACATCGACCATGACCAAAACCGCACGCAAGACAGCCCCGATTAAACAGCTGGAGCGGGAGAACACCAACGACACAATTTATGAACGCATATATACGGCGATTCTTGAGCATCGACTCCCGCCTGGCACCAAGCTGGTGGAAGAGCGACTGGCGGAGATTTTCAACGTCAGCCGAGCACGCGTACGCGAGGTGCTCAACCGGATGTCGCACGAGCAGATCGTAGATCTGTACCCCCAACGCGGCGCATTCGTGGCCAAGCCATCAATAGAGCAAGCACATGATGTCTTTGAAGCGCGGCGCTTGATCGAGCCTGCCATCCTGAGACGCTTGATAGATAACTTAACGCCCGAGCGTATCGCACGACTACGACAGCAACAAGAATTGGAAGTCGATGCACGCAGACGCGATGACAAACGTGCCATCGTGCGTCTTTCTGGCGACTTTCATATGTTGCTGGCAGATCTAGCCGGCAATTCGGCTTTGGCGCGCAGTATGCGCGAACTGTCGTCTTTGACTTGCCTGATCATCTTTCTGTATGACGCGCCAACAGCCTCGACGTGTTTGGCCGACGAACACTCCAAAATTATTGACGCCATTGCCCACCGTGATGCGCCACGCGCCGAAAAGCTGATGCTTGAGCACCTCAAACACATCGAAGGAAGCCTCAAGCTCGATGCGTTCTCGGAAGACGTGGACCTCGAATCTATTTTCAATTCGTAAACGGGAGCAACAGTGCGACTGCTTTTAATCAATCCTAATGCATCATCGCATATTACTGAACGGCTCGCCAATTCAGCGCGCAATGCGCTCGAACTGCACGATACTTTAACAGCCGTTACCGGCGAAGGCAGCCCAGCAGTTGTGCGTAGTGCGCCAGATTTACTGCAAGCTAATGCCAACGCGCTGCTTCTAACGCATCGGCACGCGGCACAGCATGACGCCATCTTGCTCGCCATTTCACTTGATGGTGCCGTTGTGCAATTACGAGATCAATTTCCGGACCTGCCAATCGTCGGTATGACTGAGGCTGCATTATTGACGGCTTGCCTGCGTGCCGAACGGATCGGATTATTGACGCTCGGTTCGGCCCTACTGCCGCTGTACAAGGAACGTGTCGCACAAATAGGCGTCAGCTCGCGCGTGGTCGCTTATGCAGCGCCTGAAGCACCATCAGCCTTCGGTACGGATACGATTGGAACAACCCCAAAATTACTCAACGTTTTGACATCAGCAGTTGAGGACTTGCGCAGAGCCGGTGCACAGGTGGTCGTGCTGGCGGGAGCGGTGCTGTGCGGATATGCTCAAGCTTTACAAGAGCGTTGCGGCATGCCGGTACTCGATGGCGTGCAATGCGCAACCCGTCAATTGCGTATGCTTTGCCACACCCAGCAGAAGTAATGATCTCACTCAGGATCGACCCTCGGCACAAGCCTTATCAGGGGTCTGTCTGACGCATCCTCAAAAGACGTACTACCAGATAAAAGCCTTCTCGGCGTCGAACGGATGCACTTGCTTCCAATGACGAGCGATGTCAATACGACGTGTGACCCAGACTCGGTCGTGTCGCTCGATATGATCTAGAAACCGCTGTAAACCACGCATCCGACCCGGTCGGCCCAGCAACCTGCAATGCATGCCGATACTCATCATGCTGGGTCGCTCGTCACCCTCTGCGTAATGCACATCAAAGGCATCCTTTAGGTATTGGAAAAACTCATCGCCGTTCGAATACCCCTGCGGCGAGGCAAAGCGCATGTCGTTAGCATCCAGCGTGT
>CBDUEA010000038.1:0-9571 GCA_965365965.1 uncultured Polaromonas sp.
ATGCAATGGCACTATTGACAGCTTTTTATGATAAAGTAGAGCCATCTGTGGCTACAAGAATTTTTCTGTACATAACTTACTCCTGATATTCAAACGTATAAGGCTACTCTCACTCTACGGCGTTGGCTTGACCTTTGTCAAGCAAGCATCGTATTCCATAGGATAACCTACACGCTTATGCCAATTGCCAGTTCTCCTCATTTATCACTGGCTAGTGGTAATTTCCTTAGTACATCTAACAATCCGCCTCCCAAAGCAAGTGAGGGTGATACAGATGACCTGTCTGTATTAGATGATCCCCAAGAATGGTCTGCTTTTAGTCGTTTAGATGCCCAGAGAGTAGGCTGCTGGGAGTCCAATTTGCAAATTGAAGGTATGCATTGCGCTGCATGTGCATTGACCATTGAACAAGCATTGTTAAGTGTTCCGGGTGTTATTCAAGCAGATGTTGGTGCTGGAAGTCATAGGGCGCGCGTAATCTGGTCTTCTACACATGTTCAACCTTCCGGTTGGATGAAGGCCATTCAAGCGGCGGGATACAGAGCTGTCCCTGCTAATGATGCATTTGCTCGGGAACGTCGTAAGAGTGAGTCACGTAAGGCGCTGTGGCGATTGGCGGTCGCAGGACTTTGCATGATGCAAGTCATGATGTATGCATATCCTGCGTATGTGGCTGCCCCAGGTGATTTGACAACTGAAATGGAGCAATTACTGCGCTGGGCTTCTTGGGTTTTGACCTTGCCTGTTATCTTGTTTTCATGCGGACCATTTTTCAGCAGTGCAGTTCGGGATATATTGAATCGTCGCATCAGTATGGACTTACCAGTCGCGTTGGGGATGCTTATTACATTCGTTGTTAGCACGGTTGGGACATTTGATCCGCAAGGGAGCTTTGGTCGTGAAGTTTATTTTGATTCACTGACCATGTTTGTCTTCTTTCTATTGGCAGGCCGCTGGTTGGAGCTCCGTTTACGAGATCGGACTGCAGGATCCCTGGAAGCGTTGATGAATCGTTTGCCTGACAGTGTGATGCGATTGTGTGGAAACGGTAACTATGAACGCGTACCTATAAGGCGCTTGCTAGCTGGCGACGTGATTCGTATTTTGCCCGGTGAAACGTTCCCTGCAGATGGTATTGTGCAGCAAGGTGAAACGATGGTTGATGAGTCGCTACTTACTGGTGAGTCGAAGCCTGTATCGCATGCTGTGGGCAGTCTCGTGATAGCGGGAAGCCATAATCTTTCAGCGGTTGTTGAGGTACGGGTTGAAAGTACAGGTGAGGCAACTAGGTTTGCTCAAATTGTGTCATTGATGGAAAGTGCCTCAACGACCAAGCCCCCGTTAGCCAGACTAGCAGATCGAATTGCAAAACCATTTTTAATTGGCGTTTTACTGGCTGCAGGCTTGTCATGTGTCTTTTGGTGGTCGCGCGACCCAGGCCATGCGCTCATGGTTGCAGTAGCTGTTTTGGTTGTAACCTGTCCGTGCGCACTATCGCTTGCAACACCAGCTGCAGTGTTGGCCGCAGCAGGTTCGTTAGCGCGAAAAGGCGTTTTGGTGCGCAGATTAGAAGCTTTCGAAATGTTGGCTTCTGTTGATACAGTGATGTTCGACAAAACGGGAACTTTAACGCGAGATGCTATGGTATTGGCTACAACCAAGACGAGAGTAGGTGTTTCAGAAGCTCAAGCACTTGCTCTAGCTGCAGCTTTGGCGCAATATTCACTTCATCCTGTGTCTAAAGCGTTAACGTCTGCATTGGAAAGTGCCTTGGGTGCGTCAAAGTGGCATGCTGATGATGTCGTTGAAATTGCTGGTGCCGGTGTTTCGGGAGTGGTGAGTTGCCATGAAAACCGCAATGGCGTTAGTAATGTTCCAATGCAAATGCGTCTTGGGTCTGCCGACTTCTGTGGTGTAGAGCGCACTGAATCAATCGATGTAAAGGCCTATTTAAGTGATGAACATGGTTGGTTGGCTACTTTTGAATTCTTTGAAGATGTCCGTTCCGATGCTCGAAGCACCGTTTTAGCGCTACAGCGCGAGGGACTTGCAGTACATTTATTGTCAGGCGATAGTTTAGATGCTGCTGGACGAGTCGCCGCTCAGGTTGGCATTGACAAGTTTCAAGGAGCATGTTCGCCGCAGACAAAGTTGGATTTTTTACACGACTCGCAACGTACGGGTCACAAGGTAGCTGTTGTTGGAGATGGGCTGAATGACGGCCCCATTTTGGCGGGTGCACATGTGTCTTTTGCTTTTGGACAAGCAGTTCCATTGGCTCAAGCCCAGGCTGATTTTGTCGTACTTGGTAGTCAGCTGAGTGCTGTGGCTGATGCGTTGCTTCTGGCGCGTCGCACTTTAAAGGTGGTACGACAAAATCTGTGGTGGGCTGCTATTTACAATGCGATATGTGTGCCCTTGGCAGTTGTGGGCTGGTTACCTGCGTGGTTAGCTGGTTTAGGAATGGCGCTTAGTTCGCTGTTCGTGGTGCTTAATGCTTTGAGGTTGTCAAACAATGTGATATTTTCGGACAAAACATAATGGATATTTTGTATTTGCTTATACCGCTGTCAGTTATCCTGGTTTTTTTTATTTTAGGGGGTCTGTGGTGGGCGATATATCGTGGTCAATTTGACGATATCGAGGTAGAGGGAGAAAGAATTCTAAAGGACTGATGAAAATTTTATGTTGTGTTGACTTTTGTCAAACGGAATAGGGGTTTCCCATAGGAAACTCGTTACAAATAAACTGAGAAGAGGTGAGAATGATATTTTCAAACGCGAAAGCAACTACCTACAACGACAAAGTTGTCAGGCAATTTGCCATCATGACGGTGGTTTGGGGTGTGGTTGGTATGCTGGTCGGCGTTATTATTGCTGCTCAGTTGACTTGGCCAGAACTCAATTTAGGTGTTCCATGGTTGTCATATGGTCGATTACGTCCTCTTCATACAAACGCGGTGATTTTTGCTTTTGGAGGATGCGGTTTATTTGCCGCTGCATATTACGTGGCTCAACGAACCTGTCATGTGCGACTTTTTAGCGATAAATTGGCTGCATTTACTTTTTGGGGTTGGCAGTTGGTTATCGTGGCTGCAGCTATTTCTCTGCCAATGGGGTATACACAAAGCAAAGAATACGCAGAATTAGAGTGGCCGATTGATATTTTAATTACACTCGTTTGGGTGTCTTTTGCCATTGTCTTTTTCGGCACCATTGGGACTCGAAAAGTTCGCCACATTTATGTTGCTAATTGGTTTTTTGGCGCTTTTATCATTGCGATAGCATTGTTGCATCTGGTTAACAATGCGTCTATTCCTGCAGGTTATATGAAGTCGTATTCTGCTTATGCAGGCGTACAAGATGCCATGGTGCAGTGGTGGTACGGACATAACGCCGTTGGATTTTTCTTGACGGCTGGCTTCTTAGGCATGATGTATTACTTCATTCCCAAACAAGCAGAACGTCCAGTCTATTCTTACCGCTTGTCTATTGTTCACTTTTGGGCTTTGATTTTCACTTACATGTGGGCGGGGCCGCATCACCTGCATTACACAGCTTTACCAGATTGGACGCAGTCTGTTGGTATGGTGTTCTCACTTATTTTGTTAGCGCCAAGCTGGGGCGGCATGATCAATGGCATCATGACTTTGTCGGGGGCTTGGCATAAATTGCGCGATGACCCAATTCTGCGGTTTTTAATTGTGTCTCTCTCTTTCTATGGAATGTCTACCTTCGAAGGTCCAATGATGTCAATTAAGACGGTCAATGCGCTTTCACATTACACAGACTGGACCATCGGTCATGTGCATTCTGGTGCTTTAGGTTGGGTGGGCTTGGTGACGATGGGAAGCATGTATTACCTCATCCCGCGTTTGTTTGGTCAAAAGCAAATGTACAGCGTAAAAGCGATTGAAGTTCACTTCTGGACAGCGACGATAGGCATTGTTATCTATATTGCAGCTATGTGGATTGCCGGTGTGATGCAGGGCTTGATGTGGCGTGCTGTAAATGCAGACGGCACTCTTACTTATACATTTGTGGAATCCGTGAAGGCGACGTTCCCTTTCTATGTACTGCGTTTGCTGGGTGGTTTGCTTTACCTCAGTGGCATGTGCATCATGCTTTGGAATACGATTAAAACGGTTGGCAATGGTCGTTCTGTTTCTGTAACTATCCCTGCACCTGCGGCAATTGTTCACGCTTGAGAAAGAAAATAACATGGCAAATAACAATGCAAGCGGCGGACTGTCGCATGAAAAAATTGAAACTAACAACTTCTTAATGATCGTTTTGATCTTGTTGGTCTTAATGGTTGGTGGTTTGGTTGAAATAGTTCCTTTATTTTTCCAAAAATCTACGACTGAGCCAGTAAAAGGGTTGATGCCTTATACGGCGCTTCAGCTTGCTGGTCGAGATATCTACCAGCGAGAAGGTTGTTACAACTGCCATTCTCAAATGATTCGTCCTTTCCGTGCTGAAACTCTTCGTTATGGGCATTACTCTGTAGCAGGCGAGTTTGTATATGACCATCCTTTTCAGTGGGGTAGCAAACGTACCGGTCCAGATTTGCACCGTGTTGGTGGTAAGTACAGCGATCAATGGCATCTGGCACATTTAAACAACCCTCGAGATTTGGTGCCTGAATCAAATATGCCCGCATATCCATGGCTATTGACGGACGTTGTAGATTCGGCATCTATGCCGGCACACATGAAAGCATTAAGAATGGTTGGGGTTCCGTACACAGATGAGGAGATTGCCAAGTCTTCAGAGGAAATCAAAGGTAAAACTGAAGTTGAAGCTGTAATTGCCTACTTGCAGGTCTTGGGTACTTTGGTTAAATAATTAGGAGACGAGAGATGGAATTTGATATTAATACCCTTCGCTCCATTGCCACAGTGGCTAGTTTCATCACATTTTTAGGGATTTGGATTTGGGCTTATTCCCGTCGAAATGCTGCTGATTTTGAAGAGGCTTCCAAGTTGCCTTTCGAACAAGATTGATGAACGCTAGACAAGGATAAAAAATGAGTGACTTTACGAGTAATTTCTGGGCAATTTATGTTGCTGGCATCACGATAGTTAGTATATTGGCGTGTCTTTTGTTGCTGTGGTTTAGCGGCAAGGCGAAGGCCATGACTGTTAGCGACAATACTACCGGACATGTTTGGGATGGCGATTTGCGTGAAATGAACAACCCTTTGCCACGTTGGTGGGCTTGGTTGTTCATAATCACGGTTATATTTGCTTTTGTGTATCTCGCTTTGTACCCTGGTTTGGGGACATATGCTGGAAAGTTGGGGTGGACATCAATCGGAGAATACAAGACTGAGGTGGATAAGGGCAATGCTGAGGTTGCACCCTTGTATGCTAAATTTTCAGCTATGCCACCCGAGGAGATTGCGAAAGACCCACAAGCGATGGCTATTGGTGAGCGTTTATACATGAATAATTGTTCACAGTGTCATGCTTCTGATGCACGCGGTGGCAAAGGCTTTCCAAATTTGACAGATGCTGATTGGTTGCATGGTGGTACTCCAGACAAGATCAAAGAAACGCTTATCCAAGGTCGTATTGGTAACATGCCTCCGATGGCAGCTGCTGTCGGCTCGGCAGACGACGTCAAGAATGTTGCACAGTACGTTCTGAGCTTGTCAGGAAGTCCGCATGATTCTTTGCAAGCGGCATTAGGAAAATCAAAATTTGTTGTCTGTGCAGCTTGCCATGGGATGGATGGCAAAGGAAATCAAGCTTTAGGAGCTCCCAATTTAACGGATGATATTTGGTTGCATGGTTATGGTGCTAATGCGATTATTGCGATGATCAATGGTGGTAAAGTGAATCAAATGCCGGCGCAAGCCGACAAGCTCACTGAGGCGCAAATTCATGTTTTGACAGCGTATGTATGGGGATTTTCTAACAAAAATGTTGTAGCTGCAAAATAGCTAAACAGCTGTAGCCGGTCTTTAAAAAATTGAAAGCTAACTTTTGAACACCAAAGCGACAGGAGGGCGGAAAGTCATACCCATCGTCCAGCAAGAAGCTGAGGGAGAGATGATCTCCTTATACGCGGCTCACGAGAAGATTTATCCGCGAAGCGTATCTGGATTTTTCTCCAATTGGCGCTGGGCAATGGTGTACTTGACGCAGTTGGTGTTCTATGGTCTGCCTTGGTTGGAGTGGGGGCAACGCCAAGCCGTCTTGTTCGATCTGGGTGCAAGACGGTTTTATATTTTTGGCTTGGTCTTATATCCGCAAGACTTTATCTACCTTACGGGTATTTTGGTTATTTCGGCGCTTTCACTTTTTCTGTTTACAGCCGTTGCTGGTCGGCTATGGTGTGGTTATGCTTGTCCACAAACGGTTTACACGGAAATATTTCTGTGGATAGAAAAGAAAGTCGAAGGCGATCGCAGCGCGCGAATGCGTCGGGATGCGCAACCATTCTCCATCGATAAATTAGCTCGCAAATCTGCCAAACATTTTCTATGGCTTGCCTTAGCATTGTGGACTGGTTTTACTTTTGTTGGCTATTTCACGCCAATCAAAGAGTTGGGCATGTTGTTTTTACAAATGCGCATGGGCACATGGGAGGTTTTTTGGACAATTTTTTACGGTTTTGCTACGTATGGTAATGCTGGCTTCATGCGTGAGCAAGTGTGCTTGCACATGTGTCCTTATGCGCGCTTTCAAAGCGCTATGTTTGACAATGACACGTTAATTGTTACTTATGACACCGAGCGAGGCGAGCCACGAGGCTCAAGGTCACGCAAGACGGACCAAGCAACACTTGCAACGCTTAACTTAGGATCTTGCACTGATTGCACGCTGTGCGTACAAGTTTGCCCAACTGGCATTGATATACGGAATGGTTTGCAATACGAATGTATTGGTTGCGGTGCATGTGCGGATGTTTGTGACACCGTTATGGATAAGATGGGTTATGCCAGAGGTCTGATCAAGTATTCGACACAAAATGCCATGACCCAGCATTGGACGCAATCACAGACATTACGTCACGTGCTTAGACCCCGTATTTTGATTTATTCATCAATATTGGGCGCAATCGTGGTAGCCATGCTGGTTAGCTTGTCAATGCGTACACCCTTTAAAGTTGATGTGGTTCGAGATACTGGTGTGATGGCACGTGTAGTAGCTGGTGGGAAAATTGAAAATGTTTACCGTTTGCAAGTCATGAATGCCACAGAGTCTAAGCAGACCTATAAAATTTCAGTAACAGGCCTTCCTGGTTTGGTGATTGGAACAGAGAGCGTCGTTGCAGTTGGTCCCACAGAATCACGTTGGGTGGCTGTGCGTTTACAAGCACCCTTCGAAGCAGCCACTCCCGGTTCACATGCAATTCGTTTTCAAATTGATTCCGTGGACTCGGAGGGACATTTGTCTGAAAAATCGGTTTTTTTAGTACCTAAATAAGGATAGTTTATGCAAAATGGTACCTTTAATACTAGCCAACCTTGGTGGAAATTTGGACATGTCTGGTTAGTGATTGCTGGCCCTGCTATTGTGGTGGTGGCAAGCTTCATTACGTTGTATTTGGCCATAACAAGACCCGATCCTGTAGTGACGGAAGATTATTACCGAAAGGGTATTGAAATCAATAAAAACTTAGGTAACACCGCCAGCTTGGCACCTGCAGCTCAAGCTAGAAACCATGCACAAACGGGCGTTAATGCTTCCATACTAACAAAGAGCAAACCGTGAGCCAAAGCTCTACTGATACACACACTTCAAGTGCTTTACTACAACGCTTGATGTGGATAGCTTGGCCAGCTTTTCTGATGGCGGGTGTCCTTGAAATTTTGGTGTTTGCAATGATTGATCCTGAAGACCTTCATTGGTTCGGTCAATCATTGACGTTTTCAAGACAAGGTATTTATACGTTGACGTTTTTCATTTTCTGGATAGTTACCATGCTATCAAGCGGTTTGACGGCGTTATTAGCAATATCTCCATTTGAAGTTAATCGTTGCCCTCTACCTGCAGATGGACGCCCAGATGGTTGTCCAAAACAGCAAAGCTGTGTCGGTGATGAGGCTTTTAAGAGTTAATGACAGTTTTTGGGGTTAACGATGTCTTTCAATGCTTCTGTATTGAGGATACGTACATGTCGCTGTTTGACTTCAATAGTGCCGTCTTCTACAAATTTTGAGAATGTACGGCTGACGGTTTCAATTTTCATCCCCAAGAAGCTCCCAATTTCTTCTCGGCTCATCCGAAGGATCAACTCAGATTGAGAAAACCCTCGGGCATGCAAGCGTTGCACGAGGTTAAGTAAGAAGGCTGCAAGCCGTTCTTCTGCGCGCATACTACCCAAAAGCAACATTACCCCATGCTCACGCACGATCTCACGGCTCATGATCTTGTGAACGTGGCGCTGCAAAGTGGTCACCTCTCTGGACAACTCTTCAATACGATCAAACGGCATCACACAGACCTCAGCATCTTCCAATGCAACTGCGTCACACGTGTGGTTGTCATTGACAATACCGTCGAGCCCAATGATCTCACCAGCCATCTGAAAGCCAGTGACTTGGTAGCGACCATCTTCAGAAGCAACACAAGTTTTGAAAAAACCAGTACGAATTGCGTATAGATTTGTGAATTTTTCGCCATTGCGAAATAAAGTTTCACCACGTTTGATTTTGCGTCTGGATGCAACCATATCGTCGATACGTTCAACTTCTTCTGTGCTCAGACCCATAGGCATGCACAACTCACGCAAATTGCAATTGGAGCACGCGACTTTTATAGTGTTAGGGTTCATACCTATGATTTTGTCATCAATTGTCGAATGATGCTAACGAGTGTGCAAATTTAGTTGATCGTCATCTTGGTGTCAGTTGACCAACGTCAATATATTCACGTTGTTCATGAGGCATATTATTCTCAATGTCAAGGAATATTCATGAACGCAGCTGTTGCTGAAGCCCTACCCATCATGTCTGAAGCTTTGTTGCGTCGGTTCGATGTGTCTGGGCCTAGATACACTTCTTATCCGACTGCAGATCGCTTCGTCGAGGCTTTTTCAGCCGATGACTACACTCAAACCTTGAAATTACGTCGTACAAGTGCAGCTGGTAGGGCGTTACCCTTGTCCTTGTACATACATATTCCATTTTGTGAGTCTTTGTGTTATTACTGCGCATGCAACAAAATTATCACCAAGCATCATGACAAGGCTACTGCTTACTTACGGTATCTGAGCCGAGAAGTCGATTTACACACGGCACACTTAGGTTTAGGTCAAGTCGTGTCGCAATTGCACTTAGGCGGTGGTACGCCAACGTTCCTGTCGGATGACGAGTTAAGAGCCTTGATGGGTATGCTGCGTCGCAATTTCACTTTGTCGCCAAAGGGAGAATATTCGATTGAGGTTGATCCACGAACCATTGATGCCAAACGGCTGGATACCTTGGCTGAACTGGGGTTCAACCGTTTAAGCTTTGGTGTGCAAGACTTTGACCCCGCCGTACAAAAGGCAGTGCATCGCATTCAACCTGCAGATCAAGTATTCGAATTGGTGGAAGCGGCGCGTCAGCGTCAATTTGA
>CBDUEA010000039.1:0-9533 GCA_965365965.1 uncultured Polaromonas sp.
CATGAGGCAACTTTCACATGAAACGTCTGACCTTTTATTTTGATGTTATTTCTCCGTATGCATACTTAGCTTTTGAGCGCTTACCTGAAGCCTTGAAAGGTTTGAACTACTGCGTCAGTTACCAACCTGTGTTGCTTGCCGGCATGTTAAAGCATTTTGGGCAATTGGGGCCAGCTGAAATTGCGCCCAAACGCGATTGGACTTATCGTCACGTGTTGTGGTTGGCGCATCAACTAGGCATTGAGATGCACATGCCACTTACACATCCATTTAATCCCTTAGCATTGTTGAGATTAGCTCTTGCGTGTGATTCACACGGCTTACCCAATCGTTACGCAGTTGAGACCTTGTTTCACCATGTTTGGCGCGGCGGGGGTGAAGCAGATGACAAGCATCGTTTAGAAGACCTCATCAATACACTTACACCAGTCTTAGATCCCCATGGCCAAGCTGTCAAAGACTTGCTTAAAACGCATACTGAAAACGCGATTCAAAAAGGCGTCTTTGGAGTTCCCACCGTAGAAGTTGATGGGAAATTGTTTTTTGGACTCGATGCCTTACCCATGTTGGCAGCTTACATGCGCGAGGGTCTTTGGTTTGATGGCTCTGATTGGCAAGCAGTGACAGCAGTGAATATAGGTGTTCGGCGTCAGTAAAGTCAGACCTTGCTTATGGGATGATTAACATTGTCTTAACTCAAGCCTACAGACTGCCTTATGTCCAGCACCTTTAATTTTTCAGCATCTCCTTTTCATTGCTTGAGCATACAAGAGCGGCAAATGGTCGAAAAGTGTATCGATGTTGCTTACTTTGCAAAAGGGGCAACCATTTTGGAATTAGGAGTCAAGCCGACACATTTATTTCTTGTTATCAAGGGCTTTGTTCAGCAGTTTGAAGGCAATGAATTGATTCACACTTACGGTCCAGATGACTGTTTTGATGGACGAGGATTGGTAGCGGGTAAAGTCAGTAGCCGTTTTATTGCAGAAGAAGAGGTTGTAGCCTATCAATTGGTGAAGCAGGCTGTTAGCGACTTAATTGCAAGTAATGCTACCTTTGGCGCCTTACTTTTCTCAGATTTGTCGAATAAACTCAGTGCAATTTCTGATCGACAAAGTCGGCACGAAATTCAATCGCTTTCTATGGCACGGGTGGATGAAGCCGTGATGCGAACACCTAATTTTGTGAACGCGAATGTCAGCATTGTGGAGGTTGTTAAAAAATTCCAAACCATGCGCACTTCCAGCGTGTTGGTGCTTGATGACAGTGTAGAGCCAACTGCGCTTGGTATCTTTACGACCACTGGTTTGCAACGCGCCATTCTAAGCGGGGTTGCTTTAGACAAACTGAGAGTGGGTGACCTAGCCAATTTCTCAATTATTAGTGTACGTCCTAGCGATCAAATTGGTGAGGCCTTGGCGGTCATGATCAAGCATAAGGTTCATCGCTTGGTCGTTGCTGTAAATGAAAAAGTGATCGGTGTATTAGAAGCGCTAGACTTATTTGGTTTTTTGGCAAATCAGTCTTATCAGATAAACGTACAGATTATTGACGCGCAAGATATAGCAACACTGAAGCTAGCAGCTGACAAAATTACCAAACTCATTACGTTGCTGCATCGTAATGGCACCAAGGTAAATCTGATTGCGCGATTGGTACAGGAACTCAATGCACGTTTATTTGAGCGCGCTTGGCAGTTGATTGCTCCCCCAGATTTGGTTGCGAACAGTTGTCTGTTTGTGATGGGTAGTGAAGGCCGAGGAGAGCAGTTACTCAAGACAGATCAAGACAATGCCTTGGTGATACGCGACGACTATGTGAGTTCAGTAGAGATTGCTTTGATTTGCCAACAATTTTCAAATGCGCTGACTGAATTTGGGTATCCCCCATGCCCTGGAAATATCATGGTCAGTAACCCTCAATGGTGTCAAAGTGTTAGCAGCTTTAGTCAGATGGTGCGATTGTGGTCCGTAACAGCTAATCCTGATAACCTCATGATGTTGGCTATTTTTATGGATGCACATGCTGTGTGTGGGGATACCTCTTTGCTCAATACGATGCGTTCGGCCGTGTACGATTTGACTTCTGGTAACGATGCCATGCTGGCGCGGTTCGCAGCCTCTATCAACTTATTTGAAAATAGAAGCGGCTGGTGGAGTCGTTTATTGTTGCTAGGTGAGCAAGATATAAAGAAACTAGATATTAAAAAGCTCGGAATCTTCCCGTTAGTGCATGGCGTTCGGAGTATGGCGTTAGCGCAGCGTATCAATGCGACAACAACTGTTGATCGCATCAACGCACTGATTGCAGCCAATAAATTGCCAGAGAAATTGGGTGCTGATCTTATTGACAGCTTGCATTTTTTCATGGATCTCAAACTGAAAATGGGTTTGCAGGATATTGAAGCAGGCAGACCAGTATCCGATGGTATTCAGCTAGAAAATCTCAGTAGTTTGGATCGAGACTTGCTAAAAGATACTTTGACAGTGGTTAAACAGTTCAAGGTATTACTGAATCAGCGCTTTCATTTGGAAGCTTTGTGATGACATCGCATTGGCTTCCCACGAATTGGATTTCTTCACTAAAGCGTGAATGGATGCTTTATCACTTGGGAGATCAACGTTTTCGTTTCATGTGGGATGCACCTCCACCAGATGAGTGGGTCGCGTTAGACTGTGAAACGACAGGATTGAATACGAAAACAGACAATATCATTTCAATTGGTGCTGTCCGCATTAAAGCCAACAAAATCATGACAAGTGAACGTTTGGAATTGTTGATACGCCCCGATAAACAAGGATTTTCAGCGGATAGTGTCAAAGTCCATCATTTGCGTGAACAAGATGTTGCACAAGGTATGTCAGCTGATGAAGCAGTGACGCAATTGTTGCATTTCATTGGCAGTCGTCCATTGGTGGGCTACTATTTAGAGTTTGATGTGGCCATGATTAATCGCGTGCTGTTTCCTATACTTGGTATGGGCTTACCTCAACCAAAAATTGAGGTTTCTGCCATGTATTACGACTACAAATATAAGCAATTGTCTGCGCTTGTCCGTGACAGCAGTTCTATTAATCTTCGGTTTGAAAACATCATGAAAGACCTTAATCTGCCACTGTGGACCGCGCATGATGCATTAAATGATGCCATTATGGCGGCCTTGGCATTCTTAAAATTACGTCAGCTGCAACTTGAGTGATCCGCTGTAGTACATTGTGAATGTGCGACTTTTCATAGGTCAATGAACTTTGAATTTGCATAAAAAAAGGCTGGGAGATATCCCAGCCTTTTTAGTAAGTGCTAATCGCTTTGAATTTAGTGACCAGAAGCCCCAGAAGCACCATAGCCAGTTTCTGAGCGGATTTGCTGTGCTCTAAAGTCTGCACGCTCTTGGGCAGCTTGTGGGCTACGATCGAGTATCGAAAACAGCCACACGCCGACAAAGCCGATGGTGATTGAGAACAATGCTGGCGAAGAGTACGGGAACAAGGCCGAACCAGCTGGGTGGCCTAAAACTGCCTCCCAAACCGCTGGTGAAACAACGGTAAGACCAACAGAAGATATCAGACCCAAAAATCCGCCAATGACAGCACCTTTGGTCGTGCAGTCTTTCCATAACACTGACATGAACAAGACTGGAAAGTTTGCCGAAGCAGCAATCGCAAAAGCCAAGGACACCATGAATGCGATGTTTTGCTTTTCAAAGGCAATGCCTAGAATCACAGCAACAAAACCAAGCGCCAAAGTAGTCATACGAGATACTTTAAGCTCAGAAGCACTGTCAGCCTTGCCCTTTTTGATGACGGTAGCGTAGATATCATGTGACACAGCGGAGGCGCCAGACAATGTTAGCCCTGCCACAACAGCAAGAATGGTTGCAAATGCTACTGCAGAGATGAAGCCGAAGAACACATTTCCGCCCACCGCTTTGGCGACCAGCACCGCTGCCATGTTGGCTGATCCGCCGCCGCCTTTGATGATGCCGGTGGCCGTATCGGCAAACTCTGGGTTGGTCAACACAAGTGTGATGGCGCCAAAGCCAATGATGAAAATCAGCACGTAAAAGTAACCAATCCAAGTGGTTGCCCAAAACACCGATTTACGTGCTTCTTTAGCATCAGGCACTGTGAAAAAGCGCATGAGGATGTGAGGCAATCCTGCAGTACCAAACATCAAGGCCATACCGAAAGAGATAGCAGAGATAGGATCTTTAATAAAACCGCCTGGCCCCATGATGGACAAGCCAATTTTGGCTGCCTCATCAGGTAACTTTCCTGCGTTGGCTGCTAGCTGAGTTTTAACCGCGACACCAGCTGAAAACAGCGCTTCAAAGCTGAAGCCGTATTGAGCCATCACCATGAAGGCCATGAACGTTACGCCAGCCAGTAACAAGCAAGCCTTGATGATCTGCACCCAAGTGGTGGCTGTCATACCGCCAAACAAAACGTAAATCATCATCAGTGCACCGACAATGACCACAGCCATCCAGTATTCCAGACCAAACAGCAATTTAATTAGCGCGCCTGCACCTACCATCTGTGCAATCAGGTAAAAAGCAACGACAACGAGTGTGCCAGATGCAGCAAAAATACGGATGGGTTTTTGTTGAAAGCGATAACCAGCCACGTCAGCAAAGGTGAATTTTCCTAGGTTACGAAGGCGTTCTGCCATTAGGAAAGTAATCACAGGCCAACCAACCAAAAATCCAATCGAGTAGATCAGTCCATCGTATCCAGAAGCCATAACAGCCGCAGAAATACCGAGGAAGGATGCTGCCGACATGTAATCTCCAGCAATGGCCAAGCCATTTTGAAAACCAGTGATACCACCACCAGCGGTGTAAAAGTCAGAAGCAGATTTTGTTTTTGAGGCAGCCCACTTTGTAATAAATAAAGTAAGAACTACAAACGCGGCAAACATGCCGATGGCAACCCAATTGGTGGGTTGTTTATCAACTTGCCCTAAGTCTGCGCCTGCAGCTTGAGCTGCGAGTGATACAAACAGTGCAGCTAATGCAAGGATGAATTTCAGTCCCAATTTCATTTAGATGCCTCTTTTAAAATTTCAGCAGTTAAGCGGTCATACTCATTGTTTGCACGACGAACATACAAGCCCGTGATGATGATTGTGAAAATAATCACGCCCATACCAATAGGAATGCCCAAGGTAATAACACCCTTGCCAATGGGTTGAGCTAAAAATTGTTTATCAAAAGCAATCAATGCGATGTACCCGTAGTAGACAATCATCATGATGGCGGTCAACAACCAGCCAAATGAACTACGTTTTTTGCGAAGCTCGTGGTACTTTGGATTGGCCTCGATTTTGGCCACGACAGGATCAATCATATTTCTCCTTAGATAGATGAATCAGTATGTGCAACAACAGGTTAAGCGTTGCATTTTCAAATTCTAGGAAGAAGGACTGACTAAGCACTTACTGTGAGTAGGACTTTTCTAGATTTTTTTGCATTATGAATCTAAGTCATAGGGTTGTTACTTAGTTTTATATTTTCTTTTAAATTTGTAAGTTTATGTTTGAATTTTGTCAGATGGCGGTCAGAAATGAGCCATAAAGTCCGGCCAGATAACCGACTTAGGTTGTCAAAATACATATATAAGGAGACACATCAATGGCTACAGTTACAGCAAATCGGCCTATGAACGCCGAGGAGAAGAAAGTTATCTTCGCCTCGTCGTTAGGCACAGTATTCGAGTGGTATGACTTTTATCTATATGGCACATTAGCCGTGATCATTGGTAACCAGTTTTTCACAGCTTTAGATCCAGCATCACGTACGATTTTTTCTCTCTTGGCTTTCGCCGCCGGCTTTATCGTTCGTCCATTTGGTGCTTTGATTTTTGGTCGTTTAGGTGACATGATTGGTCGCAAGTACACCTTCTTGGTGACAATTTTAATCATGGGTGTCTCAACGTTCATTGTTGGCTTGCTGCCAAACTACGCCAGTATTGGCGTTGCAGCACCTGTGATTCTGATTGGTCTTCGCATGTTGCAGGGCTTGGCTTTGGGCGGCGAATATGGTGGTGCGGCAACTTATGTTGCTGAGCATGCTCCAGCCAACAAGCGCGGTGCTTTCACTTCTTGGATTCAAACTACTGCTACGCTTGGTTTATTTCTGAGTTTGATGGTTATTTTGGGTGTGCGCACTAGCATCGGTGAAGCAGCCTTTGCCGACTGGGGCTGGCGTATACCGTTTCTAGTTTCAATTTTATTGCTGGCTGTGTCCGTTTGGATTCGCTTGAGCATGAATGAGTCACCAGCTTTCCAAAAAATGAAATCAGAAGGCAAAACATCGAAAGCGCCTTTGTCTGAATCATTCGGTCAATGGAAAAACTTGAAGATTGTGATCTTGGCCTTGATCGGTTTGACTGCTGGTCAAGCGGTGGTTTGGTACACGGGTCAGTTCTATGCTTTGTTCTTCTTAACACAAGCGCTCAAAGTTGACGGTGCAACTGCCAACATTTTGGTGGCTATTTCATTGGTCATTGGCACACCGTTTTTCTTGATTTTCGGTGCATGGTCAGATAAAATTGGTCGCAAGCCAATCATCATGGCGGGTTGCTTGTTGGCGGTGGTAACTTATTTCCCAGTATTCACTGCACTCACCAAAGCTGCTAACCCAGACTTGTACGCTGCACAAGCTGCGAACAAGGTGATTGTTACAGCTGATCCAAAAGAGTGTTCATTCCAGTTTAACCCAACAGGTACTGCAAAGTTCACCAGCTCATGTGACGTGGCAAAGCAAAAGCTGTCTGCTGGCTCTGTGAGCTATGACAACGTGGCGGCTCCTGCTGGTACGGTCGCTTCTATCAAAGTTGGCGAAATTGTGATCCCAAGCTATGACGCTAATAAAACCAGCGATGCTGATATTGCAGCGGCAAAGGAGGCGGCGACTAAGAAGGTTGCTGATTTGACAGCTGCTGCAGCTAAACCAGAAGATATCAAGAAAGCAACTGATGCATTGGCTGCATTTGATAAGGATGCCAAAGGTGCTACTGCTAAGGCCAAAGAAGCCGTTATGGCTGGTGCTTTGTCCGATGCATTGAAGGCAGATGGCTATCCTACAAAAGCAGATCCTGCGAAACTTAAAAAGCCACTGGTTATTGCTATTTTGACGCACTTGGTGATTTTGGTGACGATGGTTTATGGTCCGATTGCGGCTATGTTGGTTGAAATGTTCCCAACACGCATTCGTTATACATCCATGAGCTTGCCTTATCACATCGGTAACGGTTGGTTCGGTGGTTTGCTGCCAACGACAGCATTTGCTATCGTGGCGCAGACAGGCAATATGTACAACGGTTTGTGGTATCCAATTATCATTGCAGGAATTACATTCGTCGTTGGTATGGTGTTTGTTAAAGAGACCAAAGACGTGGATATTTATGCTAACGATTAATCGTTAAACGTAAGTCACAAATAAGAAGTTGCAGCTATTCTGTAGTTTCACTCCAAGCCCTCTTCGGAGGGTTTTTTTATATCTTGATTAATATGCAGTAAGCATAAAGTATCAGTCGTACCATGAAGGAAAAAAACCATGTGGAAAATTGCTGTTGGTTTTATTATTTTTGCAGCCGTCGCTTTGTATTTGCTGAGCAAGGGTGGAGATGTTGATATGAGTGGTGAAAAGCACGGCTCCATTTTAAAGTTGACCACTTTTTCGACAGTCAACACTTGATTTTTTGATATAAACAAGCCAATAAATAAGTAGCATTTAGTGCTACTTGATATTTACGTTTTTTGAGTGTTAAATATGTCACATTCGTTAACATATTTGAAGTTAAAAAATGTATCTTGGTAAAACTGAAGTTGGACAAAAAGTATTCAAGGATCGATCGGTTCCATTGAGTCCTAGGCAGCGTTCTGCTTTCATTATTTTTGATGGTAAAAGAAGTGTTGATGAGGTGCTGGCTGCTACAGCAGGTTTGGGGCTTACCAAAGTCGATATTGAGCAAATGGTTGAATTAGGTTTGCTTTCCAGTTTGCAGGTGGCAGTTGAGCCTGTAGTATCGTCAACTGAAAATAGCACGGTATCTTTAGGGGGTATGGTTGAGCTTGGAGAGGCGCAATCGAGATACTCACGCGCCTATCCTTTGGCTACTCAGTTGACTGCCACTATGGGTTTGCGTGGTTTTCGACTTAACTTAGCGGTTGAAGCTGTGGGCAGCTACTCACAATTGGTCGCCTTGTTCCCTAAAATTCGGGATGCCGTCGGTGTTGAAAAATCTGCAGAGTTGGAGCGAGTGCTTACCGGAGCCCACTAGCCGTGAGTTTCATAGCTTCTCATAAAGGGTTATTGTTCTATCCTTAGGATTTGAGCGACTACTTACCTAGAATCGTAGCTCGATCTAGGAAAGACACATTCATGCCAAAAGGTACTATCCGCATTCGTGGAGCGCGACAACACAATCTTAAAAATCTTGACCTTGACATTCGCACGGGGGAACTCACCGTTGTGACAGGGCCAAGCGGGTCCGGCAAATCAAGTTTGGTGTTTGATACGCTGTTTGCTGAAGGCCAGCGCCGCTACGTAGAGACCTTCTCAGCTTACGCGCGGCAATTTTTAGACCGCATGGACAAGCCGGCGGTAGACCGAGTGGATGGTGTGCCGCCTGCGATTGCTATCGACCAAACCAACCCCGTGCGTAGCTCGCGCTCCACGGTTGGCACCATGACTGAGCTGAATGACCACTTAAAGCTCTATTTCGCACGCGCCGGTCAATTGTTTGACTGTGACACTGCGTTGTTGGTGCGACATGACTCTTCAGAAACTATTTATGCGCAGATGATTGAAAGAGCCGCGTTAGGCGAGGACTTGCGTGTAGCCATCACATTCCCCGTAGAATTACCCGCCCAAACCACTAGTGAAGAAGTCACGCAGTGGTTGTCGGCCAGTGGTTTTACCAAAGTCCAAGCCGAACGCGACATCGCAACATTAACGGGACCACGTAAAGTATTGGATGTGGTTGCAGACCGTTTTCGTATTCGCAGTGCAGACAAAGCACGCGTGATTGAAGCTTTGGAAGTTGCTTTAAAGCGAGGCCGTGGGCGCGTGAATGTGTACCTGACAGATACAGATGCGATGTGGAAGTTCTCGACGGGTTTGCATTGCCCAGAGAGTGATATTCGTTATGTTGAGCCCATCCCATCAGCATTTTCATTCAACTCACCCGCAGGCGCTTGCGAGAAGTGCAAAGGCTTTGGACGCGTCATTGGCGTGGACTATGGTTTGGTCATCCCCAATGACAAGTTAACCTTGCGCGCCGGCGCCATCAAGCCCATGCAAACGCCGGCATGGAAAGAGTGTCAAGACGATTTGATGCGTCATGCTGAAACAGCAGGCATCCCGCGCGATACACCGTATTACAAACTCACTGAAGAGCACAAAGACTGGGTTATCAACGGATCACCCAACTGGAACGGGAAGTGGAACCAGCACTGGTTTGGTGTGAAGCGATTTTTTGAATACCTAGAGACCAAGTCTTACAAAATGCACATTCGTGTATTGCTAT
>CBDUEA010000040.1:0-9515 GCA_965365965.1 uncultured Polaromonas sp.
CTTTGTCATGCCTATTTCCGCTAGCAAGGATACAAAAGCAGCGTTGTTTGGCGCTAATACGGTGTAAGAGCCAGCCGCTTGTAACGTGACAGCGAGGTCTGCACTGATCAGAGCATCACCCAAGACACTGAGATCTGCGTTTCCACGGATGAGCTCAAAAAGATTCTTACTACTGGAACTGCTGCCACAAGCAGTGACCAGCGATGCAGCAGCAACGCCGCTTAAAATGAGGATGTGTCTGCGTAGCATGGTTAACTCCTTCTATGGTTGATTGACAGTTCAATGTAGACCAAAACATAGGGAGCAACAAGGTGCAGTTCCGTCATAGTTGTAAGTGCAAATTTTAAGAACAATTAGATCTAGCACGATGCTAGATTTAAGCCGACGAATTAACTAGCTGCTCTCTACAACCTACTTTTAAAACTGCACTGGGTTTTGAGTTTTGCGTAAAACGAGCATGCAGATTCCAGCCAGAAACCTGACTGACACAAATTGTGTTTCCATTTGGCACAGCCGCATAGAACAACATGAACATACATGTTTGATCAGATTCAAATCAAAAATTTTAGAACACTTTTGACAAACCACACTTCTTACACCTAGTAACTAGAAATAGTCATAATAGAGTTTTTTATCACTTTGAACTCACGGTGAAACCATCGGCCAGACGTTCATATTCCACCCACTCATACCACCTTGCACATAACTGGCATTGGTATAGCCCATACTTTGCAGCTGAGCTACAATATTTGAGGAACGCTGCTGCGTTCTGCACATCACCATAAATGGCTCAGCACCCGGTTTAGGCAACTCGGCCAAACGCGCACCCAATTGACTCATGGGAATAAGTTTGGCGCCTTTTGCAACGCCAGTAGCGTGTTCATATGGTTCACGGATGTCAACGACAATGGCCGTGCCCGCTTCAAGCGCAGCACGAGCATCGTCAAGCGTCACCATTGGGGGAGTATTCATCTTCTCAGTTCTTTCTAAGAAATTCTTGTTCAAGGTTCTGGTGAATCTGTGTCCTGCAAGCCGCTGCGCAAACGCGCTCTTGCCGAACTGGCCAAAGCTTGGTATTTGACGCGGAAGACATCAAGATTCTCCTCTTCTAACTCTTCTAAATCGAGCAATGCATTGTGGGCACCCGTTGTAGCACGTATCAATTCGTCTAGTTTGACTTGAATCGCCTCAGTATCTCTGTTTTGGGTATTTTGAATTAAAAAAACCATCAAAAACGTAATGATTGTTGTGCCCGTGTTAATCACCAACTGCCATGTGTCACTAAAGTGAAACAAGGGACCTGTAACAATCCAGATGAGGACGATCGCCACGGCAATGGTGAAAACACGTGGACGCCCACAGAAGTGAGCGGCATTTTTGGCAAATTTGGAATACCAAGTGATTGATTTCATGAAACCTTTTCCTTCCAGCTTTAAGCCGCCACACCAAACAATGCACCGACACCTGCAGTTAACGCCATGGCCAAAGCGCCCCAAAACGTAACGCGCCAGGCGGCTATCCATACGGATGACCCGCCCGCACGCGCAGCAAGAGAACCCAGCGCAGCAAGGAATAGGATTGAACTGATTGATACTGTCCACATCAATTTGGATTCAGGAACCAGCCACACAACCAAAAGTGGCATCACGGCACCTACGGAAAATGTTGCTGCCGAGGCCATCGCAGCTTGCACGGGTTGCGCCGTTGTGGTGTCAGAGATGCCCATCTCATCTCGACTGTGCGCACCCAAAGCATCGTGCCCCATCAATTGCGTGGCCACATTGTTGGCCAACGCCGAATCAAGACCGCGTGCCACGTAAATAGCTGCAAGCTCAGCATGCTCATGCATAGGCTGTGTCTCGAGCTCAATGCGCTCACGGGCTAAGTCGGCATTCTCAGTGTCTGACTGCGAACTCACAGAGACATACTCTCCCGCAGCCATGGACATTGAACCAGCCACCAAACCAGCAATACCGGCAATCAAGATATTCTTTGACGTAGCGCCTGCCGCAGCTACCCCGAGTACCAAGCTGGCTGTAGAGACAATACCATCATTGGCACCCAAGACGGCAGCGCGCAGCCAGCCGATTCGATGTGTTTTGTGTCGCTCTGTGTGTCGCATACGGTTCATTATGGCTGAAGCTTGCAATTTACATCAAAGTTAATTCGCGTCGCTCAATTACAAGCGCAACTCCCTTGACACAAAACAATATTTGTCAGTTATAAATACTTATACTCAAAGCTTAACTTAGGAGTTGCTTGATGAAAATTCTTCTAGCTGTTGATGGAAGCGCTTATACAAAACGAATGCTCGCTTACTTGGCGACACATGAGGGGGTGTTTAGCCCAAATAATGACTACACAGTATTGACTGTGCAATATGCTGTACCTCCACGGGCACGTGCCGCTGTTGGCAAAGATGTTGTAGAAAGTTATTACAAAGAAGAGGCTGAAAAAATTATCAGCCCCGTGGACAAATTCTTGGTACGCCATGGCATATCGGCTAAGAGTGTCTGGAAAGTAGGTGCTATCGGCGAAACCATCGGCAAATTTGCTGATTCTGGCAAGTTTGATATGCTGATCATGGGCTCACACGGACACGGCGCTTTGGTTAACTTGGTGATGGGCTCGGTCGCAACACAAGTCCTTGCTCACTGCAAAACACCGGTATTGCTGGTTCGTTAAACACATTGCCCGAAGCATTTATGCCCCGAATAGCCTACTTGATTGTCAAACTCTCTTTAGCTTTCAAGTAGGCCAGGTGGAGCCATATTCTGGCACCATGGCACGCCAGCCTAAATCATGCTTGATACGTTTGCGCAACTCATCCGACGCTTCCATGTCGCCATGCACCACATACACTTGATCGGGTGCTTTGGGCATGGTGCGCAACCACGCTAAAAGCTGATTGGCATCTGCATGCGCCGAGGCAGACTGCAATTGCACGACCTCAGCTTTAATCGCTACATCCTGCCCATGAATGCGGACAGACTGTGCACCACTGGCTATCGTTGCGCCACGCGTTCCAGGAGCTTGATAACCTGTCAAGATAATCATGTTGCGGTGGTTGTCTGCATACAAACTCAAATGATGCAAGACACGCCCGCCAGTTGCCATACCACTGGCAGATAAAATCACCATCGGTCCGTGTCGCCCCGACAAAGCACGTGACTCGTCAACGCTGTTGATCATGGTGGCTGAGCGTGTCAATGCGTGCACGTCTTTGTTGCTGAGACGATGCTCGCCAGGGTGGTGTTCAAAAATATGGGTAGAACTCACCGCCATCGGACTGTCTAAAAATACGGGCAATGAATTCGGAATATCACCGCGTATTTTTAACAAATGAATCGCATGTAAGAGCGCCTGTGCGCGACCAACAGCAAACACAGGTACAACAGCCACGCCACCGCGCTTGGCCAGTTTTTGCAACGCAGGCCCCAGCTCTGCCAGAACATCTTCTTTGGCATGCGTGCGGTCACCATAGGTGGATTCAATCAAAACAGTATCTGCAGCAGGTGCGTCTGAGGGTGGACTCATCACCAGGTCATCTGGTCTGCCCAAATCGCCAGAAAATAAGATGCGCCGCCTCGCCACTTCTAACAAAATGCTCGCCGCACCCAAGATATGTCCTGCAGGCGAGAACGTTGCTCGCCAGCCCGGAATAGGCTGAAAAGTACGGTCAAAATCAACCACTTTCAAATGAGGCAAACAATCCAGCGCATCTTGCCGCGTGTAAAGCGGCAGTGCAGGCGCATGTGAAGAGAAACCATGTCGGTTCGCAAACAAAGCATCTTCCTCTTGGATATGCCCACTGTCTGGTAGCAAGATACGGCATAAGTCCCGCGTTCCGCCAGTGACATACACATGACGCGAAAAACCTTCTTTAACCAACAAAGGCAAATAACCGCTGTGATCCAAGTGCGCGTGGGTGAGCAACACGGCCTTGATATCGGTAGGCACCATTGGTAAGGGTGTGCGATTACGCAAGCGAAGCTGTTTGTAGCCTTGGAACAAGCCGCAGTCGACCAACAAACAGTCGTCGCCATGGCGGACCAAATATTTAGACCCGGTGACCGTACCTGTACCACCCAAAAAAGTGATGGTGACGCTCATGTGAAAGCTCCCTCAGCATATGTTACGTCATGCTAGATGAAATAAGCTGCGCAATCAATGCGCTATGTCAAGCCCATGACGCGCAACTTGCCATCCGCTCCTGCTACAACCAGCGACGTACTTTGGATTTGAAATCTGTATAGCTTTCGCCATATTTGGCTTGCAGCACACGCTCTTCAGGCTCAATTTGAAAGCGGTTGATGAACAAGACGAATAGCAATAATCCAAACAAGGACCAAGCTGATGACAAATACACAGCCCATGAAAGCAGCATGAACAATGAAGCCAGATACATCGGATTGCGACTCACTTTGTAAATACCTGATGAAACCAATGCGCTTGAATTTTCGGGCTTCATCGGGTTAAAAGTTGTTTTTTGGCGTCTGAAGGCTGTGAGTGCTACGACATCAAAACCCAAGCCGATCAAGAAAAAAACCACGCAAAGAGCAATACGCATCGTGTTCGGAATAGCTAGCAATGGCATAGAAAGTGAAATTCCCCACATCACACCAGCGACGATCAATGCAACCAGCGGCGGCGGTATTTTGAGTTCAAGCTTATCCATGTCAATAACTCTAATGATCAGTCAATCTTACGCTTTGAAGGCCGTGGAATCTTCTTAAACCGAATCTTGCGGTCTAACTCAATGGCGTCTTTTTTGACTTGACGCTCTGCATCGACCTTCTCACCCACGGCCAGCCACTGCGCAAATTCTTCGGGCGTCTCTAAGGTGATGTGGCCAATGCTGGCCGTGCGGAAATCAAAAATCACGATTTCAGCTGCTTTTTGCAAGTTGACTTTGCCTTTGCCAAGCAAGGCACCACGTTTTTTACCAATCGCCTCTAACACTTGTTCGTCGGTTTGACCCGCTACAGGGTCTAGCTTATAGCGCGCCTCTAGCTGCGCGGGGTAATGCTTGATCAAGTAATCAATCAGCGCCAACGCCACATCTTCTTCTTCAAATGCGTTGCGTCCAACGGCGCCACTGGCGGCCAAGTTATAGCCACTTTTCTCGACAATAATGCGCGGCCAGAGCATGCCGGGTGTGTCATACAGGTAAAAATCATCGGCTAAGGTGATGCGCTGCTCGATTTTGGTCACCCCAGCTTCGTCACCGGTTTTGGTGAAGCGGCGGCCTGTCATGGTGTTAATCAGCGTAGATTTTCCCACGTTAGGAATGCCGCAAATCAATACCCGCAGTGGTTTAATCATGCCGCCACGCAGTGGAGCGAGTTCTTTGCAGGCTTTGGCAAGCGCTTTAGCCGGTGCAGCATCTGTCGCGGCCAAGGGAATGGCGCGGGTGTTGGGCAAGGCATTGAAATATGCCAACCACTGCGCCGTGCGCTCTGGGTCAGCCAAGTCTTGCTTGTTGAGAACCTTGAGGGTGGGTTTGCTGCCCGTTAGCTCAGCCAACATAGGGTTGGCACTGGAAGCAGGCAGACGTGCATCAAGCAATTCAACCACAACGTCAATGTCTTTGATGCGCTCGCTGATGGCTTGCTTGGTCAAGTTCATGTGACCGGGGAACCATTGAATAGCCATCTTGTAAAAACTTTCTAATATGCTACTATTTTTATAGCTAATAAGGCATATATTACGCCGGCTACACGCTATTTTACCTCAAAAAATGACTTATTCGATTAAAAAATAGGCAGATCTGCTGCATTTTTGCCTGTTTTCGCCGTGCAGGTCACCCCTCTGTCACTTGAGTGGGCTGACAAACTTGGCTAACAAATCAGCAAACTGCGGTCGCCATTCGCTCAACGCAGCAGCTTCGCCACCAAAGGTTTGTCGTAAAAATGCCAGAGACAGTGCTTGCGTAGCAGCTTTGACTTTAGGGTTCAACTCCACCCCACCCGTACCAACGCGGTCGGTAAAAATACTGTGCGAACCGCCTTCAAAAACCACCAAGGTCTTACGCGGATCACCCATGGCATCAAACACTTTGAGCCGGTCTTCGAAGCCAGAGGCGTAGCCAGGCACGAGAATATCGTCACCCGTCGCGGTGATGTGCAAGGTTGGCAAAGCAATGCCGCCCAATATGAGTGCTGGGTTGCTAAAGCCATAAAACGGTGGCGCGGAGAGTAACATCGCCGCTTTGATGCGTGGGTCGCGCAAGTTCAACACCTCCCCCTTCGCACCCTTACCAGGCACGGCGGCGCCAGCAAGCAGCATGACGGTGTTTGCACCATAAGAATGCCCCGCTGCCACGATGCGCTTAGCATCAATCCGTCCAGCCAATGCCGATTGAGCCAACAGCTCGGTCAATGCGAAAGTCATATCTTTGGCGCGCGCAACCGCTTCAGCGTCTTGCGCTGCGTCTTTCAATCGCATAGCCAAGCTGAACGGGTTACCACGCCAAAGTTGGTTGTCGCTGCCAATATGCTGTACATGCAAACTGGCATAGCCATGGCTGGCCCAGTAGCGACCTAAATACTGATAGCCGTTGCGCGAACCGCCCAAACCGTGCGAAAACACGATCAGAGGAACGGACGCTGTGGGCTTGCTTCTGTTTGCGGGCAGGTACAAACGCACGGGTACCGCGCGTTGACGCGTGGCATCCTGCCAATCAAAATCGATGGATTGAATAGCATCTGTGGCGTCTGATTTGAAAATCGGGGCGACTGCAGGTGAAGCCTCCAAACCCACCTCGTTGCTCCGGGCGGCGTTGTTGTAGCCTGCCAAGAGCATGAATAAGCTCACAGACAGCGTCGTCACCGTTAATTTGCGGTTTGGCAATTTCAATATCCCTTGTTTTGCATCAATCTTCATGTCACACCTTGCATGTTTGGGTTTTACCCCTATCTAACGGGAGTCAGCATGAAAGACTTGTCATGCAACGGATTCAATCACTAAGACGCAGACATAGGCTATAGCACCCAAGCTCGATATTGTCATAAATAGTGACAACATGGGTGTTTTCAAGGTATTCCTCACTAGACTAATCTACCAAAAACAACAAACGAATCCCAACACAAGTCTTTACTAAGACTTCATTCACTGATTCCCTATGACTGACAATTCCATCATCATTCAAAAACCCGCAGACCCCGCGCAACAACTTATTTTGCTGTTTCATGGCTGGGGAAGCAATGCCACGTCCATGCTTCCTGTAGGCGAGCGATTAGCCGTCACTTTTCCCCATGCAATGGTGGTCTGCGTGAATGCGCCATTTGCAACCACAGATTTGGCGCCTGCTTCAACAGGGTACGAATGGTTTAGTGTCAAAGGCGTGACGGAAGAAAACCGCCAGCGCCGAGTTGACGCGGCCATGCCCGATTTTGTAGCTTGTGTGAAATATTGGCAAAAACGCTCTGGCGTGTCCACCGAAGCGACGGCCTTGATTGGTTTTTCGCAAGGCGCGATCATGGCTCTAGAAGCCAGCAAATTAAGCGATCAACTTTTTAGCAGAATGGTTTCTATCGCTGGGCGTTTTGCAACACTGCCTAGCGAGGCGGCAGAGCATGTCACCCTGCATTTGCTGCATGGCAAAGACGATCCTGTGATTCCCTACAACCACACCGTCAACGCCGCTCACCAAGTGCGCAATTTAGGTGGCGATGTCACGGCGGAAGTCGTCCCCTTTATCGGTCATGAGATTCACGCTGACTTTATTGAGATAACGCTCTCCAAACTCAGTAGCCATGTGCCACAGCGTGTTTGGGCAAAAGCACTGGCTGAGCAAGGGCAAGCACCCACCTAAAAGGCTTCTCTTCTCTTGTTTTCCTAGAGCTTTACTGTTTACTGATTACGCACCCTTGAATTGCGGTGCGCGTTTTTGTCTAAACGCCATCACACCTTCGATGTAATCATGGGTGCTGCCCATACTCGATTGCGTATCACGTTCCGCCTCTAGCTGTTGGTTCAAGGTGTTTGTCGACGCATCACGCAACAAATGACGCGTTGCCACCAAGGCTTTGGTCGGCATCAGCGCCAAACGTTGTGCCATCGCTGTGGCCGCAGCCACGCAATCGTCCGCCTCGCCGACAACATCCCAAATCATGCCCCACTCCTTTGCCTGTGCGGCACTGAGCTTGTCGCCTGTCAGAGCCAGCCCCATGGCGCGCGCCAAGCCGAGGCGTTGCGGTAAAAACCAGCTGCCGCCGGCATCAGGAATCAAACCAATTTTGCTGAAGGCCTGGATAAAACTAGCCGTCGGTGCAGCAATCGCGATATCGCAACTCATCACCAGTGACGCCCCCGCACCCGCAGCCACGCCATTGACAGCGGCAATAGTCGGCATCCGCAAGTTTTGCAAGCGACGCGCTGTTGGGTTAAATGCTTGATCAATCACCGGCCCTGGGTCGGCACGGCGAATCAAGTCCGCCAAGTTCGCTGCGGCATCTGGACCGGTCGCTGGTTCAAAGTCAAACTCAGACAAGTCTGCGCCTGCGCAAAAAGCGCGGCCAGCACCGGTAAGTACCAGGGCGCGAATCGCTGGGTTGGCCTCCGCTTGATCCAACGCCGCCCACAATTCATTGTGCATTTGGCGGGTAAAGCTGTTGAGGGATTCCGGTCGGTTCAGTGTGACGACGGCGATGGCGCCTTGTTCTGTATATAAAATGGTGGGCTGTGTTGTTGTATTCATTCTGAAAGTTCCTTGATCATTTGCTGTCTACGAATTGTGATTTATGGTGCCGTGCTTAGCGATTTGTGCTGCAAGCTGACTTAAAGCCTCATACGCTGCTCCCGCTTGCAGGTTCCAAGCTGTCACCGCTTTAGCTTGTAAAGCCACCAGCTCAGTATCGCCCCGCGCCGCTGGCCCCGTCAACGCTTGCGCCGCGCCTTGTGTGGTGATGTTTTGTACAGCATTCTGCAATAGTGTGGCACTCAAGGGTGTGATCAGCTCTGGTGGCATACCCGTTTTACGCCATAAATCTGCGGCGACAACGTGCAAAACCGGTAAAAAATTAGTCGCAAACACAGCTGCTGCGTGGTACAACAGTTTTTGATCTGCCGCCAACGCAAATGGTTGCGCGCCAATCTCTTCAAAAGCAATACTCAAACTCTCCGTGGCTTTGAAATCACCTTCTAACGCACACGGCGTACCTGCAAACTGCGTGATGGCCGTGGCTGGCGAGCTGAAGCTCAAAATGCAATGTGCACTGGCTACTTGCCAGCCAGCGCCGCGCAAGGGTGCCAATACATCCGACCCTAAAGCGCCACTGCATTGAACAGCAATCACATCGCTTGATGCAGACGGCAACTTTTTAAGATGCTCTGCCAATGCACCAGCTAAAGCGGCAATTTGACCATCCGGCACAGACAGCATCCACACATCGGCTGCGCGCATATCCTGCAATTGCTGAACAGCACGACCCGCACCGATAAATTGCACAGCCTCATCCACACTCTGTGCAGACCGCGTCAGCACATCTTGAACCACATAAGTGCCACGCATG
>CBDUEA010000041.1:0-9498 GCA_965365965.1 uncultured Polaromonas sp.
GCAAAGCGCTGGGCGTCAATCGTGGCTGAGGTGACGATGATCTTTAAATCTGGTCGACGCGGCAGGATTTGGCGCAGGTAACCGAGCAAAAAGTCAATGTTCAAGCTGCGCTCGTGCGCTTCATCGATGATGATGGTGTCGTAGGCTTTTAAAAGCGGGTCAGTCTGCGTCTCGGCCAGCAAAATGCCGTCAGTCATCAGTTTGACGGAAGCATCACGGCTCAAACGGTCTTGAAACCGCACCTTGAAACCCACCACCTCGCCCAGCGGCGTTTTCAGTTCCTCGGCAATCCGCTTAGCGACCGAGCTGGCGGCAATCCGGCGCGGCTGGGTGTGGCCGATCAGCTTGGCATGCTGGCCAGGCGCGTAATTCAACTTGCCCCGTCCCATCGCCAAGGCGATTTTGGGCAACTGCGTGGTTTTGCCCGAACCGGTCTCACCACAGACGATGATGACCTGATGCGCTGCTAAAGCGGCGGTAATTTCATCACGTTTGGCGGATACGGGGAGGGTTTCGGGGAAATCAATCGCTAATTGGGGCATGGCAGCGATTATCGGGGATGGGGGCGGATAATCTTACTCACAGTCTATAAACAAAGATAACAATGACAACGCCACCCCCCACGTCCACCACAAACCCAAGAAAAGGCACCTTGCGTCAGATCCCGTCCGGTATATGGGCGTTGGGTTTTGTCAGCATGTTGATGGATATTTCCTCGGAGATGATTCACAGCTTGCTACCGCTGTTCATGGTGGGCGCGTTGGGTGCCAGTGCCTTGACCGTTGGCGTGATTGAAGGACTGGCCGAATCCACCGCGCTGATTGTCAAAGTGTTCTCAGGTGCGCTGAGCGACTATTTGGGCAAACGCAAGGGTTTGGCCTTGTTTGGCTATGCCTTGGGCGCGGTAACCAAACCTCTTTTTGCCTTAGCGCCTACGATGGGCATCGTCCTAACCGCGCGCTTGTTAGACCGCGTTGGCAAAGGCATACGCGGCGCACCACGCGATGCACTGGTGGCAGACATCACCCCGCCTGAAGTGCGTGGTGCCGCTTTTGGCTTGCGACAGGCTTTAGACACCGTAGGCGCCCTGCTCGGCCCTTTGTTCGCCGTTGGGCTGATGCTGCTCTGGGCGAACGACTTTCGCGCTGTTTTTTGGGTGGCCGTGGTTCCAGGCGCATTGGCGGTGTTGCTGCTGATGGTTGGCGTGCGCGAACCTGTACGCCACATCGGTGAGAAGAAAACCAACCCGATCAACAAAGAAAATTTAAAACGGCTCAGTGCGAGCTATTGGTGGGTGGTCGGTGTGGGCGCCGTTTTTACATTAGCGCGCTTCAGCGAAGCATTTTTAGTGCTTCGGGCGCAGCAAAGCGGCATTCTGCTGGCTTTAGTGCCCTTGGTGATGGTGGTGATGAATTTGGTTTATTCGGTATCTGCCTATCCTTTTGGCAAATTGTCGGACCGCATGAGCCATAAAAAACTCCTAGCCTGGGGGCTGCTGGTGCTGATAGTTGCAGATATCGTTTTAGCCAGCAGCAACCACTGGCTGAACGTGCTGCTTGGTGTGGCTTTATGGGGCATTCACATGGGGATAACGCAAGGTTTGCTAGCCACCATGGTGGCAGACACTGCACCAGCCGATTTACGCGGTACGGCATATGGTTTCTATAATTTGGTAAGCGGCCTGGCGATGCTGGTTGCCAGCGTTATAGCCGGCTTGTTGTGGGACCAACTGGGCGCATCTTTTACTTTCTATGCGGGTGCTGGGTTCGCGATTTTGGCGCTCATTGCTTTGTCAAGAAAATACGTATAGCTGAATCGTACTGTTCATCGAACTAAAACGGGGGTTATTTTTCACCTAAATTCATATTAATTAAGCTGTAGCCGGCGTATTTATTCAACTGCTTGCTATACTTTATTTATAGAACTATCCATTAAATTATCTACTGTCGCCTAGGTGTCGTCATTTACCCACCACTGCTCTTGAAGTTAGCCATATTGAATGTATCTAAATGGCTCAATTAACGCAAAAACTCACATGACTACTTCTACCTCCGCCACTTCTGCATCCTTGTTTACCCCGCTTCAAGTTGGCCGCATGCAGCTTGCCAACCGCGTCGTTATGGCGCCTCTTACCCGGAATCGTGCCCCAAATGCCTTGCCAACACCTTTGATGGTCACCTACTACACCCAACGCGCTGACCCTAAAAACGGCGCGGGATTGATTGTGACGGAGGCAACTGCCATCAGCCACCAAGGTCAGGGTTACTCGGATGTTCCAGGCATTTGGAGTGACGGACAGGTCGCGGCATGGCACAAGGTCACGGATTCCGTCCACGCAGCAGGCGGAAAGATTGTGGTGCAGTTGTGGCATGTGGGACGTGTGTCGCATGTAGACTTGCAGCCAAATGGTCAAGCACCCGTTGCACCATCTGCTATTCAAGCCAAAACCAAAACTGTCTTGATTAGAGACGGAGTCCCTACTTTTGAAGACACCTCAATGCCCCGCGCATTGCGCTTGGACGAGCTGCCTGGCATAGTGAACGACTACCGCCAAGCTGCCCGTAACGCTATTGCAGCAGGATTTGACGGGGTTGAAGTCCACGCCGCCAATGGCTACCTTCTAGACCAATTTATGCGTTCTAACTCCAACGCTCGGACTGACAACTATGGCGGCAGCATTGAAAACCGTGCCCGACTGTTGTTGGAGGTGATGACGGCCGTGTCGCAAGAGATTGGAAGTGATCGCGTTGGCTTGCGCTTGTCCCCTGTCACCCCCGCTAACGATGCGCATGACTCGCAACCGCAAGCACTGTTTAATTATGTGGTGACGCAGCTGGCAGCGCTTGATTTGGCGTTTTTACACATTATTGAAGGCGCAACAGGCGCAGCGCGTGACTTCACGCAGGGTGATGCTCCGTTTGATTATGCAGCCCTACAACTCACTTACACCCAAGCCGGTGGCAAGGGTGCATGGATGGTAAACAATGGTTTAGACGGCGACTTGGCCAAGCAATCTTTGGCAAACGGTGCAGACTTGGTCGCCTTTGGACGCCTGTTCATTGCAAACCCAGACCTGACCCGACGCTTGCGTGAAGGGTCTGAGATGAATACACCTGACCGCGCCACCTTTTACGGGGGTGGCTCAAAAGGTTATACCGACTACCCTGTGCTGAACTGAAGGCTAAAGGGTCGATTTAACTCGCACCAACACCAATGGGTGACGGGGCGAGCGTCACAATGCGGGTGAAAAGCCGATCAAAGGTCGCATCACGCGGATATTTACCCGTTAAAGGGTCACAGTTGGTGGCAAATGCGGCATCTAAATCGGCCCAATCTTGCTCGCCCAACACCCGTTGCGCAGCAGGCAATACGATGGACTCTTCCAAGCGCATATGTTCTAAATAAAAATCAATGTATTTTTTAGTCGCCGCTTCAAATGCTGCGCGTCGCGTCTCCCCCAACAGCTCCCAAGCCAGTAACAAATGCTGCAACTCCCGCACTGCAGACTCACCTCTGGCATGGTCTTTTTCTAAGTGCACGATGGTGTCAAGGGTCTCTGGAGCCAAACGTACAACGCGTGGAAATAATAAATCGGATTCTTTAGGATGATGCAGGCGCTCGGGAAACTCATCGATATAAAACAACATGGCTCTGAGCACATCAAAGAAGGTGTCTGAATCCTTTGCTGGACCACGATCAACCATCATGCTTAACGAGCGCAACATGGCCGATAGCGCCAAGTGCTCTTCATGAATAATCCGCAGACTTTCTTTAGCCATCAATCTTCTCCCAAGTTACTTAAGCATGACATGCTCTTAAAAATATGACTTTGATACATATCAACAGAACAGCGCTGTAACGCACAAGTTGTTTCAATTCGCTGGCGCTGCATGCCTAGAACGGGACTTACTCGCTGCTAAGATTTCGAAGAACCTCTGACCACGCTAGACCAAGCGTGTCGTCTAAAAATTAGGAACTCCATGAAATTTGGCTACACCATTGTTTATGTCACCTCTGTGGTGGACACGCTGCGCTTTTACCAAGACGCTTTTGGTTTTGAAACTCGCTTTTTGCATGAGTCAGGCGAATACGGGGAGTTAGAAACGGGCGCTACCGTGCTGGCATTTGCTTCCCACGCCATGGGTTACGCAAACTTGGGTGGGGCCTATCAAAAATCAGACCCAGCCGCGACACCCTTAGGCGTCGAACTCGCCTTTGTAACTGAAAATGTGACCGCAGCTTACGCCAAATCTATTGCCGCAGGTGCTGTTGCTGTCAAAGCGCCGATGGAGAAACCCTGGGGACAGATAGTGGCTTATGTTCGTTCTATAGAAGGTTCTTTGATTGAACTTTGCTCACCTTCAGAGGGATAAAAATGAGTGTAGTCGGCGTAATTAGTAAATAGTTTGCTATGAATAAAATTAAAACTTGTTTACTCTTTTTGAATAATTTTGCGTTTTTATAGTTATATTTTATAATCGTATTTCAATATAAATACGAGACCAAAAAACCATGTGGACTTACAACGCGCCTTTGAAAGATATGCACTTTGTCATTGAAGAAGTGCTGCAAGCGCCCCAGGCTTGGGCACAAACTCCAGCTTATGAGGATTTGGACGCAGACACCTCTCGCCAGATTTTGGAAGAAGCTGCAAAATTCTCAACGGGCGTGCTGGCCCCCATCAACAGTGCGGCTGACTTAGAAGGCTGCAAGTGGATTGATGGTCAAGTCTCCACGCCACAAGGCTACCCTGCCGCCTATAAAGCTTTTGTAGAAGGCGGCTGGCCGGCACTGGCTTGCGATCCTGAATATGGGGGGCAAGGTTTACCTGCTTTGATCAATGCAGCCTTGAACGAAATGATTGCTGCGACTAATCATGGCTGGACCATGTACCCCGGCTTGCTACATGGTGCTTACGACTGCATCAAAACCCATGGCAGCGATGCGCTCAAGACGCGTTATTTAGGAAAGATCGTCAGCGGCGAATGGCTGGCGACCATGAATTTGACCGAACCACAGGCCGGCAGCGACTTAGGGCAAGTGCGGTCCAAAGCCGAGCCCGGCCCGCTGACGCAAGATGGTGCAAGTTGGCTGATTTCTGGCACTAAAATCTTCATCTCGGGTGGTGATCAAGACATGACCGAGAACATCGTACATCTGGTGCTGTGCCGTTTGCCTGATGCACCCGTGGGTAGCAAAGGACTGTCGTTGATGCTGGCCCCCAAGTTTTTGCCTGACGGTTCTCGCAACAAGATTCGCTGCGACGGCATTGAGAAAAAAATGGGCATCAAAGGCAGCGCCACCTGCGTCATGAGCTTTGAGGGAGCGCAGGGTTGGCTCGTGGGTGAACCGCACAAAGGCTTGGCTGCGATGTTTGTGATGATGAATTCAGCGCGCTTGCACGTCGGTTTGCAAGGCTTGGGTCACCTGGAGATGGCACAGCAAAACGCCCACCGCTATGCACGAGAACGCGTGCAGGGTAGAACGCAAGCCGGAAGTGCGACTATTGAGCAGCATCCCGCTGTACGTCGCACCTTGTGGAGCTTGCGCGCTTTGACTGAAGGCGAGCGCGTCATGGCTTACTGGACGGCACAGCTGCTGGACGAAGCGCACCACCATCCTGACGCTGCTCAGCGCAGCCACGCTGAAGGACTGATCGCCATTCTCACCCCACTTGCCAAAGCTTTTTTTACCGATAACGGCAATCGGGGCGCCAACGAGGCACTGCAAATTTGGGGGGGTTATGGCTACATACATGACTACGGCATTGAACAAACCGTGCGTGACAGTCGAATTGCCATGATTTATGAAGGTACCAATGAAATTCAAGCTATCGATCTTCTGCAACGCAAGGTCATGGACGACGGTGGCGCCAAGCTTCTAGGTTTGTTGTCCGTTTTGGAGCAAGAAGTCGAGCTTTGTGCCTTGGTTTCAGATCTCGAAGATTTTGTGTCTGCATTGAAAGTCCAAATTTCAGCGACGAAAGAAGCGATGGGTGCTTTGATGGCAGGCCGACAAGCCGATCCTGAATGGCCATTGCGCGTTGCCGACGACTTTTTACGAGGTCTTGGCTTCACTCTTCTGGCATGGGCTTGGGCACGCAGCGCTCGCGTTGCCATGCCCAAAATACAAGACGCTTGGTATGCAGACAAAGTCACTACCGCCCGTTTTGGCGTGCAATGGCTGCTGCCAGAAGCCGCGATGCGCTGGAAGCGGGTATTGGCGCGTGAAGCGGTTTTGCCGGTCATAATTGCCTCAACTTAGTTAGCTGGCAAATGAGCAACGCATAGGCGGCAGTTGTAAGCATGCAACGATGAAGCCGTTATCATTGGGTTTTCGACGTTTTCTTGCCGAACGCTTCACACAATACGCCCATGTCTACTGTTTTCAACTTTACTTTTGTTCCTTGGTTCCGTTCGGTTGCGCCGTACATCCATTTGCACAGAGGAAAAACTTTTGTCATTGGCTTGGCTGGCGAAGCGATTGCCGCCGGCAAATTGCAGCATATCGCGCAAGATTTGGCCTTAATTCAAAGTATGGGTGTGAAAATAGTACTTGTGCACGGCTTCCGGCCGCAGGTGAACGAGCAACTTTTAGCCAAAGGCCACACGCCACGGTATTCGCATGGCATGCGCATTACTGACAGTGTATCGTTGGACTGTGCACAAGAGGCTGCTGGTCAATTGCGCTATGAAATCGAGGCGGCTTTTAGCCAAGGTTTGCCCAATACCCCCATGGCGGGTTCTACAATACGGGTCATTTCAGGCAATTTCATCACCGCGCGACCAGTTGGTATTTTAGATGGCGTTGACTTCCAACATTCAGGCTTGGTCCGCAAAGTGGACACTGCGGGCATTACAAAAACCTTGGACTTTGGAGCCATGGTGCTTTTGTCACCTTTCGGTTTCTCTCCAACAGGTGAGGCTTTTAATTTGACGATGGAAGAAGTGGCGACCTCCGTTGCGATTGAACTCAAAGCCGACAAACTCATCTTTTTGACTGAAATCCCCGGAATTCGCATGCAACCAAGCGAACCTGAGAGTGAAGATAACCTTATTGATACCGAGCTGCCTTTAGCTGCGGCACAAAGAATGTTGGCTGAACTTCCCCAAGCCACTCAACCAACGGACACCTCTTTTTATTTGCAACACTGTGTCAAAGCATGCGTTGCAGGTGTCGAACGCAGCCACATTTTGCCTTTTGCAACCGATGGTGCTTTATTGCTTGAAGTTTATGTACATGACGGCATTGGCACCATGGTGGTGGATGAGAAGCTTGAGAGCTTGCGCGAAGCAAATGGTGATGACGTCAGCGGTATTTTGCAACTGATAGAGCCGTTTGAAAAAGATGGCACCTTGGTCAAACGCAGCCCTACAGAAATTGAGCGCGATGCCAACAACTACACAATCATTGAACACGACGGTATTATTTTCGCCTGCGCCGCACTCTACCCTTATCCAGAATCTAAAACTGCGGAGATGGCCGCACTAACGGTGTCACCGCATGTGCAAGGTCAAGGCGATGGCGAGCGTGTCTTGAAGCGCATTGAACAACGTGCCAAGGCTGCTGGTTTAGACAGTATTTTTGTGCTGACCACACGCACCATGCATTGGTTTATCAAACGGGGCTTCAAGCAAGTCGATCCCGAATGGTTGCCAGAAGCGCGTAAACGCAAATACAACTGGGACCGCAAGAGCCAAGTTTTGGTAAAAAAAATCAACTAGCTTAAGTTTGTAAAACCTAGACCAAGTTCAATCTTGCTTTTTACGGTCTGACGGCAAGGTCACGGTGATTTCAGCATTCAAGATACGCCAAAGCTGCGTCAACTTGTCAGCAGCCTCCCCTGTCGTGTCAGTGTTATCGTCTGAAAAATCTACTGGATCTTCATGTTTTTTAAGTGCAATTTCTGCGCGTAAAACACGCCACAACTGACTCAATCGATCTGCGGCTTCTTCCCGAGTATCTGACGCGTTGACGCTGGCATCAACATCGGACGACTTACGTTTGAATGCAATTTCCGTATTCAATACCCGCCATAATTGACTCATGCCATCGGCAGCTTCACCTGAAGTGTCTGGATTGACGACTGGCTCAGAATCAGAGCTAAGCAGTCGTTTAAAAGCAATTTCCGTATTCAGCACACGCCACAGCTGTCCCATGACTTCTGCTGTTTCACCTTCCGATTTTTCAATCGCTTGTGATTTAACCCCCGTCTCAACAATTGCGGACTTGTTGAAAGCAATATCGGTATTCAACACGCGCCACAACTGGCTTAAAACATCCGAAGACGCTGAATTCTCGTCAATCACTGTATCTTCAGCTACCTTTGTTGAAGATCGCAAACTGATGTCAGTGTTCAGCACGCGCCACAATCGGCTAAGAATAGCCGCAGTATCGGTGGCATCATCGTCGATTTTTTCTAATATTTCTTTGGTTTGGACAACAACAGGTGGCGTAGGAGGCTGAAGCTGAAGTGCTGTTTGATATCCATCCGCCGGAAACACCATTGAGTTTCTGGGCAAATGCGTACCAACAGCTCGGATGTAGCCTTTGACTTCAAGAACGCTCAGCAAAGCATGTGTTTTGTCACGTTCTAAATGCAAGCGCCGTGCAATCAAATAGCCGACCATGGGTTTTTTAGACAGCAAGGTACAGATCAGCGTCATGTCATCAACCAAATCACCATACATTTTGGTCAACGGCGGCCAAGAAACCAATCCCAACAAATACATCATGGACTGGTTGTCCATGCGTGACACAGCCCAAGCATATGCTTCACTGAACTCACGACCTATTGTTTTAGTTTCTGACACATTAGCACCATAAATATGAGTGGGGAAATTCTCAATACGTTGTTTCTCCATGTGAATGGTTTTTCAAACGTAGTTACATTGTGATACTAATTGTAATTTATAGCAACTATTTTTTTGATACAAAAGTACTCTATAAATAATGCTATTTTTGCCTAAAAAGTCACGTGGTTGACCGAAATTCGGGCATCAAAACGACATGAACACAGTCATTTCAAGCGGTATTGGATCGAAACATCAACCAAAGTGACACCAAGGCTATGCCGCAAAAGCACAAAAATGACCAATTGGCAATCGAGCCGCCTAGAAAAGTCCAATCAACCTTGGTGCAATCGCCGGAACCCCGAAATATCATTGGAATAACACGTTGCAGCGGAAACGTTTCAATCATGCCGTAAATGTCACGGCCGCAAGAAGCGATTTCTGGTGGATACCACTGCAACCAGCTTTGCCGAGCCGCCACAAATGCGCCTCCTCCTGCTGTCAAAGTAAGTAGTCCAGCAAACGATTTTTGAATACCAATATTAGCACTAGCCGATGCTAATGCTGCAAATATTGCTATTAATATCATAGCATATCGTTGCACGATGCACATCGGGCAAGGCTCTAAGCCAACGACATGCTGCAAATAAGCACCAAATGCAAGCAAAGCAATACTAGCAACCATGATGATGAGCATCACCTTACG
>CBDUEA010000042.1:0-9361 GCA_965365965.1 uncultured Polaromonas sp.
ATCGCTTGCGGCCGCTCCTGTTTTTGCGCCTGTTTTGAGGTAAACCAGTGGATGGCATCACCCGTCAAAGTAATGTCACGTACAAAAGCTGTCACCACGTCACCACGCTGCCACATGATGTCTTTTGGCTCGCAAGCCGACAAGGTGTGACCACGTTTTTGCGCCTCGCGCATCATGGCGAAGGTCGTGTCTTTATAAATCTTGAATGACGACAGTGGGTCTGTGATGAAGAGGATGTGCATATGATTTTTTTCTGAAATTGGCGGGAAGGCAGTCAAAAATTATCTTTGACGCCCCAAGTCTTGCACAAAAAGCGCCAGCGCACCGGCCACTACGCCCCAAAAGGCAGAGCCGACGCCTGCTATCACGACGCCGCTGAGCGTAACCAAGAAAGTAATGATAGCGGCCTCGCGGTGCTGCTCGTCATGCAAGGCTGTGGTCAATCCTGAACTGATGGTGCCTAAGAGCGCTAAACCAGCAATCGCCATCACCAATTCTTTAGGAAAAGCGACCAACAACGCTGTCACGACAGCACCAAACAAACCAATAGCGATGTATATCATGCCGCAAACTGCTGCAGCGGTGTAACGCTTATTTGCATCAGGATGCGCCTCTTTACCCATGCAAATCGCGGCTGTGATGGCACTCAAATTCAAAGCGAATGCACCAAAGGGTGCTAGCACCAAGGTAGTCAAGCCCGTCATAGTGATGATTTTTGAAATCGGCATGTCATAGCCAGCAGCACGAATGGCCGCCACGCCCGGCAGATTTTGCGATGCCATGGTGACCACAAACAGCGGTAAAGCGAGACTGACTGCCGCACTCCAAGAAAAAACAGGCATAGTAAATACGGGGCGTGCCAAAGTCAGATGCACACCGGCAATGGCAAACTGCCCTTGCGATGCAACAAACAAAATAGAGACCAGCAACGTCAATGGAACAGCGTAACGCGACAAAACCCGTTTCCCGAGCAAGTAGCTTGCCAACATCAGCAGCACCAATCGCAAAGCAGCCTGTGCAGCAGTGAAGGCTTGCAGGCCAAACTTAGCCAGCACACCTGCCAATAATGCGGAAGCGATGCCCACTGGAATGCGACTCATGAGTTGCTCAAACCAACCCGTGATACCGAACACGACAATGAAAACCGCACAGACCATAAAAGCACCTACCGCTTCACCCATGCTAAAGCCTGTACCCGCAACGGCAAGAACGGCAGCGCCTGGCGTACTCCACGCCACCATCACCGGCTTACGTAGCATCAAAGAGGGCACCAAAGAGCACAAACCCATGCCCAAACCCAAAGCCCACATCCAAGAGGTGATTTGCTCTGGACTCGCGTTAAACGCCAAGGCGGCTTGAAAAACAATGGCGACAGAGCTGGTAAACCCAACCAACACCGCTACAAAACCAGCGCTAGCTGCAGACAGCGACAGGTCTTGCCAAAGATTTTTAAAGTAATGCATACCCAATTCAACTCAAAAAAATATTGAGTTTAAAGTAAGGGGTTAGATTTCAATTTTTGAACCTAATTCCACGACAGCGTTACTTGGCAAATTCAAAAAATCTGCTGCTCCGCTGGCGTTGTGATGCATTTGAGCAAAGAGCTTTTCACGCCAAGGCGCCATGCCCTTACCCAAACTCGGAACCACTGTGTCTCGAGACAAGAAGTAACTGGTTGTCATCGCCTCCAACTCACAGCCACGAGCTTTCATCTGCGACAAGGCTTTAGGCAAATCAATGTCATTTTTAAAACCGTAGTTCAGCACCACTTGCCAACAATGATGCCCTAAGGACTCCACCTCCAAACGCTTAGCCATGCCAATCCAAGGCACCTCATGGCTGCGAACGGTGACGAACACGTTTCTGTCATGCAAGACTTTGTTGTGCTTTAAATTGTGCAACATGGCATTGGGCACGCTACCTGTCTCTGGGGTCAAAAATACAGCTGTTCCATCGACGCGGGTAGGCGGACTGATGAACACCGCCTCCAAAAAGCTCTTTAACTCAATGCCATCGACTTTTTGCTTTTCTGCCAGCAGGTGTCGTCCTTGCTTCCACGTCATCATCAAGGTGAAAACAGCGCCACCAATCAACAATGGGAACCAGCCACCCGCGAACAGTTTGAGCAAGTTAGAGGCGAAGAATGCGAAATCGACCACAAAAAATGAACCTGTTGCCGCAATGCAGAGCCACAAGGGATATTTCCAACCATAGCGGACCACATAAAAAGTCAGGATCGTGGTGATCAACATGTCTGTGGTCACGGCAATACCGTAGGCTGCGGCCAGGTTACCCGATGTTCTGAACATCACCACCGCCAACACAATGGCGACAAACAAACCCCAGTTCACGAAGGGAATGTAAATTTGACCTGCCTCGCGCACGCTGGTGAGCAAAATGTTCAACCGCGGCAGATAGCCCAACTGAACGACTTGCTTGGTCACGCTGAAAGCACCCGTAATCAGCGCTTGCGATGCAATCACGGCAGCCATGGTTGCGAGCACCACCAGCGGAATCAGTGCCCAGTCTGGCGCCATCATATAAAACGGATTTTTAACGGCGGCTGGGTTCTTGAGCAACAAAGCGCCTTGGCCAAAATAATTCAAAACCAAGGCGGGCATCACCACCATGAACCAAGCTAAGCGAATAGGTTGTTTACCAAAATGTCCCAAATCTGCATATAACGCTTCTGCACCCGTCACGCAAAGCACCACCGCACCCAAAATGATGAAAGTGACGCCAGGGTTATCCCACATAAAGCCCAAAGCGTAATGCGGACTGATCGCCCACAAAATTTGCGGATTGGTTGCAATTTGCGTCACGCCCAAAATCGCAATCACTGCAAACCACAGCGAAGTGATGGGGCCAAAAAACCTGCCAATATTTGTGGTGCCGTGTTTTTGAACAGCGAACAAACAAAACAAAATCACCAAGGTCAATGGCACGACATATTTTGTGAACGCTGGTGAAATAACCTCCAAACCCTCCATCGCACCCAGCACCGTGATGGCCGGCGTGATCACGCCGTCGCCATAAAACAAACACGTACCAAAGATGCCCACCACCAACAAGAAACTGCGCAGTTGAGGCTTGTCTTTCACAGCTTGTGACGCCAAGGCCAACATGGCGACCAAACCGCCCTCGCCGTTGTTATCTGCACGCAGCACCAAAACAACGTACTTGATAGAGACAATAACCGTCAACGTCCAAAAGAAAATCGACAATATGCCGTAGACATTGTCGGGCGTGAAGGGCACATGGCCAGAGCCAAAGACCTCTTTCATCGAATACAGGACGCTGGTACCGATGTCGCCATAGACCACACCGATGGCGCTGAGCATGAGCGCAGCGAGAGAAGATTTTGATTTTTGCACTAAAACTTACCGTCTTGAGAGTTGGTACAAGTATGCATCCATCCTTGCACCCGAACACCCGCGGAATTCCAATATTCAGGGAAATGTATTGTGCGCCTTAGAGGTTTAAATAGCTTCCAAGGACAAACCCCTAATCGCAATAAACATTGTAATTGTTGCAGTGCAGCAACTCTTAAGGATGTGAGTCACAAATTCGATTGACTTATTCGTAGACTTCGGCGTTGGGGTCGGTCGCTTCCAGCTCATAACTGGCGGCAACCATGGCCAAGCGACCTATGACGCCGTACATATAAAAGCGGTTTGGTGCACTGGCTCCGGGTTGTAATCCGGGCTGTGGCAACTCTGTGCCATCTGCAAAAGCCAAGGGCACGTAACTGGTGCCGGGCGAACACAGGTTTTCGTCCACACCGCGCCCAGCATGTACGCGGTAAAAGCCGCCCACGACGTAGCGGTCCATCATATAAACCACGGGCTCGGCCACGGCATCGTTCATGCGCTCTTTGGTCGGTACGCCTTCTTGGATGATGACTTCAGAAACGCTGCTATCCAGAACATGGACTGCAGCCAAGTCTTTGGAGCTGCGCACGGTCATGATGCCCATGCCCGGACTTTGATTTTTAGCAGTGGCAATGCTTTTATCGGCCTTGATCACTACAAACGGCTTCTCGGTGATGCCGTACTCTTTGTATTTCTTTTTGATTTTGGCCAGTAAGGCGTCGACATTATGGGTCAAACAATCGATGCCACCTGCTTGTGTTAAATCCACATCCTCACAGGTGTTAAACATCGGGTTGATCAACCACGGGTCGACCCCCAAGAGCTTGCCAAAACGTTTGGACACGTCTTCATAGCATTGGAAATGCGTGCTTTTGCGTCGCAGGGTGCCGCTGCCGTGCAGCGGCGGCAACACATATTGCTCGTGTAAATCTTCCAAAATACCGGGTACGCCATTGGCCAGCTGGTTGTTCAACAGTATGGTGCATGGGTCGAAATGTTTCAGCTCCAAACGGTTGCCTGTGCGAATGACTGGCTCAAGGGTCACCGAATCACCATTCGGTAACGCAATCGTTGTACTATCTTTGATGTCAGGATCGACCGAGCCAATGCGCACATTCAAGCCCGCCATGTGGAAAATTCGGCGTAATTGCGCCAAATTGCTCAAATAAAACGAACTTTGGCTGATGTTTTCTGCGATCAGCAGTAAATTTTTGGCTTCGGGGCAGATTTTCTCAATCGCCACCATCGCCGCTTGCACCGCCAAAGGCAACATCGCGGGCGTTAAGTTGTTCCAATCGCCAGGAAACAAGCTGGTATCGACCGGCGCGAGCTTGAAGCCGGCATTACGAATGTCCACAGCGCTGTAAAACGGCGGCGTGTGTTCCATCCATTCCAGACGGAACCAGCGCTCGATGGCTGGCATCGAATCTAAAATTCGCTGCTCAAGTTCGTTGATCGGGCCGTTCAGAGCAGTGATAAGGTGGGGAACCATGCGGTACTCTTTTTGTTATGAGGTTGGGTGGAATTATGATTTGAGGTCAATTTTGCCTGATTCAAGCACTGCATCTGAGGCTTTAGACCCTAAGAGCGTCTGGCCAAGGGAAGATTTAAGAGCAAATTTTGAGGTTTGAGCTTGAGTTGCTTGCTCTCATTCATCGCCATCGCCAGATAAACAGGACGACCTGCCACGTCCGTGCGCATGTCTGCAGGATTAACAAACTCAAGACGAAACAGGCACATCAACCGACTCATGCGGTCTTCATCGATCTCTTTGCCCGTATATAGGTCATTCAACAGGCTGCTGGCCTGTGCGTCCAAGCCAACGTGCCAGACCCAGTGCTCATCCACAATCTCACGGTCCGTCTGGATACGAACTTCTACACTCAGAAAGTGTGCAATCCAGCGCTCCAGCACGCGGCACAAGGCTTCCAAGGCGGGCTGGCCATGGTTCAAACTGATGACCAAGTCATAGCTGTCACTACGCGGCCAATAGGCGTCTGTATTGTCCGCCGACAACACATCCAGATCTACGCTTCGAAGCGGTATTCCGCTTTTCTTGAGCAACTCACCCAAACTGCCAAATCCACCCGATAAGGCATGGCGCTCCACCGTGTCATCATCCGCCGCCATCACCGCGCCGTCTTCTAAGATCGATATTTTTTGGGTCCGAAACAGCATTTCCGCAGCACGCGCTTGCATGGCAGATACAGGTACGTCTGACGTTTCACGCAACACATGGCGCAGCAGGATTTGGGTCAGCTGTTGCACAAAAACAGGTGCAACATCCACACCTTGGCCCTGAAACAGCGCAGTATAACTGGCCTCCAGCGTAGGGAAGGCGAGCAAACGTTCACGAAAACGCACCCATACAGCATAGTTGTCAGCCGCATCGCGGTCTTGAAGTCCCGACAAATCTGCAAGTGGCACGGCACGGCGTGGATCCATCAACAATTTTTCATGCAACGCAATTTCAGACGGACAAGACGCGGCCACCGGTGCCATCTCAGGTCGCATCAACATGCTGCGCAAAAAAGAGTCAGTGACAATCAGGTAACCCGCGTCATTGCTTGACAACAACGTGTAGCCGCAGTTGGGCCAGAAATCATGCATTGACTCAACTGGAGATGCCACTAAACGCGAACCTCGCCTTCGCCCAACACCACGTATTTGAGGGAGGTCAGCCCCTCAATACCCACAGGACCACGGGCGTGGAACTTGTCGGTGCTGATGCCAATTTCAGCCCCCAAACCATATTCAAACCCATCTGCAAAACGGGTGCTGGTGTTGACCATGACGCTGGCCGAATCCACCTCACGCAAAAAGCGCTGCGCATGCAGGTGATTGGTGGTCAAAATCGCATCTGTGTGGTGGCTGCTGTAGTGGTTGATGTGGGCAATCGCCTCGTCCAGCCCCGCCACCACCTTGATGCTGATGATGGGCGCGAGGTATTCTGCGTACCAATCCTCTTCTGTCGCCGGCGTGAGGGTTGGACGGATGTCCGCCCCCTCAATCACGCCATTGGCGATGTGCTTGAGTGCACCTTTGCCCGCCAAAATGCGCAGGGCCACTGGGTCGCAGCGCATTTCAACCCCTTTGAACGCATAGATGGCGGCGATTTTGGGCAAGAAGGACTCTGCCACGCCTTGCGCTACAAGTAAGCCCTCACTCGCATTGCAAGGGCTGTATTTGCTGGTTTTGGCATTGTCGGCCACGAGCACTGCCATGGCGATGTCGCACGGGTCGTCCACATAGACATGGCAATTGCCGTCCAAATGTTTGATGACGGGCACTTTGGCTTCTTTAGAAACCCGTTCGATGAGCCCCTTGCCGCCGCGCGGAATGATGACATCCACATACTCCGGCATGGTGATGAGGGCGCTGACGGCAGCGCGGTCGGTCGTCGGCACCAATTGCACGGTGTTTTCAGGCAAACCACTTTCACGCAGCGCTTGTCGCACCAGCTTGACCAAGGCCTGGTTGGAGTCAATCGCCTCTGAACCACCGCGCAAAATGCAGGCATTGCCGCTTTTGATGGCCAAACTCGCCGCCTCGATGGTGACGTTGGGGCGAGACTCGTAAATCATGCCAAAAACACCAATCGGCACCCGCATTTGACCGACGCGGATCCCGCTGGGCTGCTGCTTCATGCCGATGATTTCACCAATGATGTCCGGCATCGCCGCCAGTTGCTCACAGCCTTGGGCGCAGATTTCCAGCACCTTGGGGGTGAGTTTCAAGCGGTCGACCATCGGATCAGACAAACCGGCTGCGACGGCACGATCCAAGTCTTTGGCGTTGTCGATTTGCAAGGTATCTACGTTGTTGCGCAGCAATTCAGCCAGTTTCAACAATGCTATTTTTTTAGTAGCTGCAGAGGCAATAGATACGCTGGCTACAGCGATTTTTGCCTGCTTTCCGAGGGTTTTAAGCAGTTCGACAACATCTACCGCCTTGTTTTGCGAGTTGGCAAGGGAGGTCGTTTCAGCATGGGTTTGGGCGTTCATGCTGTCATTTTCGCTGATTTTGACGCGGTTTTGTGATTGCTTTGGGCCATAGGGGTCATGCAGGCTTGGCACAGTTGCAGCGCCAAGCGATGCAGGGCTTGCCAGCTGTCAGCGGGCCAGTCGCGCTGCTTCAAGCCTTTGACAATGCCATCCACCTTGTGGGCGGCATCCAACAAGTTCGCCAAAGCCTCGGTGCTGAGCTGGGGTAGCACCCGCTCAAACAAGCGCTCTTTAACGCCCCAAATACGTTGTTCGCGCAGGGCCATGGGCATGGGGCGGCCGGCGTTGAGGGCGTCTTTGACGCGTTTCAGGGCGCGAATATCCTCTGCAATCGCCCAATGCACCAGCACTTCGGCCACGCCTTCGGCCTGCAAACCGTCCAACATGCGCTGCACGCGGGCGGGGTGCCCCCCTAACACAGACTCAGACAGCTTGAAGACGTCATAGCGCGCAACGTTCAGCACCGCGCTTTCAACCTGCGCGAGCGACAATTCCCCTGCGGGGTGCAGCAGCGCGAGTTTTTGGATTTCTTGGTAGGCCGCCAGCAAATTACCTTCCACCCGGTCGGTGAAAAACTGCAAAGTTTGCTGCCCTTCGACACCCGCCGCCACGCGCTGACCCTGCGCTTGCAGGCGCTGCGCAATCCATTGCGGCAGGGCTGCGCGCTCGACCGGCTCGATCGCGATAGTGACGCCGCTGTTCTCTAACGCGGCAAACCAAGCGCCTTGTTTGGTAAGTTTGTCCAAGCGCGGCAACATCACCAGTGTCAAGGTGCTGTCGTTGCCTTCGGCTTGACCCGCCAATTGCTGAATCATCACACTGCCGTCTTTTCCCGGCTTGCCGGAGGGGATGCGGACTTCGATGATTTGCTTATCAGCAAACAGGCTCAAACTGCCGCTCGCAGCCAGCACTTCGCCCCAGTCAAAATGCGCCCCAGCGACGGTGAAGGAACTGCGCTCGGTGAAGCCTTGCTTGCGCGACTCGGCACGAATGGCGTCTGCCGCCTCCTGCACCAAGAGCGGCTCATCACCATGCAAGGTGTAGAGTGAGCGCAGGCCCTTGGCGAAGTGGTTGCTAAGTTGGCCAGCGGCTAATTGCATAGAAGTTGCATGCTGAGAGCTAGACACACATCCGTTCGGGCTGAGCTTGTCGAAGCCTTCAAAGCTCCTTCGACAAGCTCAGGATGAAAGGAGTACATACGCATATTTGCAAATTAGAGCTCTTTTACAGCAGCCAAACGGCGCAACAGCTGTTGCACCATGTCACTTTGCATGTCACGGTAAAGTACAGCTTCTTCCGCCTCTTTGCCAAGCACCGCAGACTCGTTAAAGCTGATGTCGCGTTGAACCAGCAACTCCGTGGCGGGAATAATCTCCTTGCCGTCTGGTGTGCGCAGTTTGAAATTGAGGCGAATACGCAGCTGGAACTCGCGCACCTGCCCCGCAGAAGTCACACCCACCACGACTTTTTCACGCACTTCATTCAACACTTCCAGCACAACTTGGGCGTTTTTAGCTTCGTTCACGTCGCTGATGACCAGTACTTGCCCACCTGCCGCAAGCTGGCGTTTGACTTCATTGCCCAGCGTTGAGCTGTTCACAAAGTTGGCATACAACGACTTGAACGCGTAGGTGAAGGAGCCCCGCATCTTGAAGCCACAACCAGCCAAACCGAGCGCCGCCGCCGAAGCCAACAACGAGGTTGAGAACAGACGTCGCTGCATGGTATTTTGTGTAAGTTCTTGATTTTTCATAGTTGTTCCATTCATTCGGATTCAGGTAAATGCACAGCCACAGGCAGGATCTTCTTCACAACACCACATTGACCAAACGACCCGGCACCACAATCACTTTTTTGATGGCTGCACCTGCGGCAAATTTGGTCACAATGTCACAGCTTACCGCGATTTGCTCAATCGCCTCTTTGGAAGCACCCGCCGGCACCACAATCGAGCCGCGCAATTTGCCGCTGACTTGCAGCATGAGC
>CBDUEA010000043.1:0-9219 GCA_965365965.1 uncultured Polaromonas sp.
GGGTAGGTGCGATTTCAAGCGCTCTTCATTCACAAAAGCATGCAGAAATTCACCCTTAATTTCAAGTTTGGGTTGAAGCACGCCGCTTGCATCAATGGCAGACTCACGAATTGATTTGGCGTCTCCATACAGTTGCACTTCGGAATTGTCGCCATTGCTGATCGCGCGGTTGGCACTGGTGACGGTTGTCAAACGGCCTAGGTCATTGAAGTTGTGAATGCGAACGTTGTCTATTTCAATGGTGTCTGTATCTGGGAAATGGCGTGCAAATAGTTCGTTTTTAAGCTTGCCTTCAGGGGTGAATGTTTTGACTGAAAATTTCCGTAAAAAGTAATCTGCTTCATGCGTGAGTTGTCGGTCTGCAGCCGTCAAACTGGCTACTGGGGCATTGCGCACCAACCAATAACTGCCCAAAGCCAGTGCTGCCATCAGCAAGACGGGCAAATACACAACGATTTGATCAGAAGTTCGTCTAGCAACATGCCAAAGATTATTCATACAGGCAGGATTCTCATCATTGCGTGGTGTATTTTTTAAGCAAGCGATCGTAATGACCGTTTGCCAGGAGCAGGGCATCACAAAACTCGCGTACGGCACCTTCACCCGCGAGTGCAGCGGTTATGAAATGGGCACGCGACTTGACTTCAATATGCGCATTTGGAACAGAGCACGCAAAGGTGCATTGCTTCATCATGCTCAAGTCCGGCCAGTCATCACCCATAACAGCTGCTTGCTGCCATGTTAACCCTAAAGCTTTTAAACTCAACTCTGCTGCTGGGCGTTTGTCTTCTGTACCTAAATACATGTTGGTGATACCTAAGGCTTTGAGACGGGTGCGCAAAGGTGCTGAGTCTCGACCAGAGACAATCACGGGCGTAATGCCCGCTTCTTGAAGTAATTTAAGGCCATGACCATCTAAGGTGTTGAAGCGTTTGATGGTTTCACCGGACTCTGTGAAGTACAAACCGCCATCGGTCAGCACACCATCAACATCAAAAAAGGCAATACGAACGCCTTGCGCCTTGAGCAAGATTTCTGGCGAAAATCGATTCACTGGGTTCACCGCAGAAGTCGCCATCAAATCACCTTTGCTCGCATCAGGTCGCCAATGTGCACAATGCCACACAGCTTGTTATCAGCATCCAAAACCAAAACGCATGTGATGCTGTGCGTTTCCATGAGCTCGGCCGTTGTCACCGCAAGCGCGTCTGAGCGCACAGTGCGTGGGCGAGCATGCATCACCTCACCCGCAAGAACGGCTCGTAGATCAACACCCTTTTCAATCAAGCGGCGTAAATCTCCGTCTGTAAAGATACCCAGCACATGCTGATCTGCATCAACAATCGCGGAAGCGCCAACCGATTTTGCACTCATCTGGCGCATCAAGTCGTTGAAAGTGGCATTTGCAAACACCTGCGGCACATCTGCGCCTGTTCGCATGACATCGCTGACATGCGTCAAAAGTTTGCGACCCAGTGATCCACCAGGATGCGAGCGAGCAAAGTCTTCGGCTTTGAAGCCTCGCGCGTCTAGCAAAGCGACTGCTAAAGCATCACCTAATGCAAGCTGCGCTGTTGTGCTGGCAGTGGGCGCTAAATTTAAGGGGCATGCTTCAATCGCAACGCTGCTGTCTAATGTTAAATCTGCATGTTGTGCCAAGGTTGAATCCAACCCGCCTGTGATGGCAATCAAAGGCACACCTTGTCGCTTCAGCATGGGCAAAATCACATTGAGTTCTTGCGACTCGCCACTGTTTGATATCGCCAAAACCAAATCTACGGATTTGATCATGCCTAAGTCACCGTGGCTGGCTTCAGCGGGGTGGACGAACATGGCGGGGGTGCCCGTTGAGGCCAAGGTTGCCGCGATTTTGCGACCAATATGACCACTTTTCCCCATACCCATCACGACGACACGTCCACGAACATCTAGGATTTTTTCAACAATTTGTTGGAATGATTGGTTGATACGGGGTTTGAGTCCTAATAGTGCTGCAGCCTCAATGTCCAATGTCTCAATGGCTAGGCGGATAGATTGTGAGGCGTCAAATGTCATACAGCCATTTTATCGAGTTCTTAAGATGCAGGATGGTGGACGTCAGATTCGATCACGATTTGTTCTTTCCACAATAATCAGGGTTAAGACTGGGCTAATATAGCCCTATGACATCCCTAGAACTCACCTTGGTATATCTGCTGGCTGCAGTGCTAGGCGTTGTCGCGTTTCGGTCTATGAAATTGCCACCGATGCTGGGTTATTTGGCCGTTGGTGTGGTGATTGGTCCGAACATGTTGGCGCTGGCGCAAAACACCCAAAGTGTTCAACATTTAGCAGAGTTTGGGGTGGTGTTTTTGATGTTTGCGATTGGGCTTGAGTTCAATCTTCCCAAACTTCGTACCATGAGGCGGCATGTGTTTGGCCTGGGTTTTCTGCAAGTTGTCAGCACCATGATCATTGCTACTGCAGCATCGCTTTATTTATCTAAATTTTTACCAGCGCAATGGCGCATGAATTGGCAAACGGCCTTGGCTTTGTCGGGGGCGCTGGTCATGAGCAGTACAGCGATCGTGGTCAAGTTAATGACAGAGCGTTTGGAGTTGGAGTCTGAACACGGCAAACGGGTCATGGGCGTTCTCTTGTTTCAAGATTTGGCAGTGGTGCCGCTTTTAGTCTTGATTCCAGCGCTAGGCGCATCAGATGACAATTTATTTGTAGCGCTGGCGCTCGCCGGTCTGAAAGCAATTGTTCTGATAACTGTTTTATTGGTCGGTGGACAGCGCGTGATGCGCTCTTGGCTCACGGTCGTTGCAAGGCGAAAAAGTGAAGAGTTATTCGTACTGAATTTACTATTGATTACTCTTGGGCTCGCCTGGCTGACCCAGTTGGCAGGTTTGTCGTTGGCCTTGGGTGCATTTATTGCTGGCATGCTGATTTCAGAAACCGAGTTCAAACATCAAGTTGAAACAGACATTCGCCCTTTTCATGATGTGCTGTTAGGGCTCTTTTTTATCACCATTGGGATGATGCTTGATTGGCGTTTGGTGTTGGAGCGATGGCCCTTGGTTTTGTTGCTTTTGACGGTGCCTGTTCTTTTTAAATTGACTTTAGTGACAGCATTGGCTGGGGCCTTGGGTGCAACGCAAGGCGTCTCCTTGCGTACAGGTATTTATTTGGCGCAAGCCGGTGAGTTTGGTTTTGTTTTGTTGACCTTGGCTCAAGAGAATGATTTGGTCCCAAAAGCGTTGCTGAATCCGATACTCGCCAGCATGGTGCTCTCAATGCTAATGACGCCTTTTTTAATCATGTACAGCAACCGCATCGTGATGAAGCTGGTCAGCAGCGACTGGCTGCAGCAATCCTTGCAAATGACCAGCATCGCACGGCAATCCATCAGCGCAAACAAGCATGTCATCATCTGCGGTTATGGTCGATGTGGTCAAAATTTAGCCAAGTTGTTAGAAGCTGAAAAAATTCCTTATATTGCGCTAGATTTAGACCCTGACCGCGTGCGCAAGGCTGCCGCCGCTGGCGACAAGGTTGTGTTTGGTGATGCCGTTCGCTTACAAGCTTTAATGGCGGCGGGTTTGGTACGCGCCAGCGCGGTGGTTATCACTTACTTAGATACCGCAAGTTCAATGAAGGTTTTAGCCAATATTCGCAGTCATGCGCCGCATGTACCCGCTATTGTTCGCACTGTTGATGATCGTGATTTAGAAAAACTACAACTTGCTGGCGCAACCGAAGTGGTGCCAGAAGCCATAGAGGCCAGTTTGATGCTGGCTAGCCATGCACTTGCCTTGGTTGGTGTCCCCATGCGAAGGGTGATTCGGGTCGTACAAGACCAACGAGATGCGCGCTACAACTTGTTGCGTGGTTATTTCCATGGTAGTGATGATGACTCTAGTAATGAGCTTGAAAAATCGCAGTTAAGTACGGTAACTTTGAGCGAAAGTGACCATGCCGTGGGGCATAACATTGCTGCTTTAAATTTATTGCAGCAAGACGTGCAGTTGCTCAGTTTGCGTCGCAGTAATGGCGTGCAAGCAGCAATGGACGATGCATTAATGTTGTCAGCTGGCGATACCCTTGTCTTGTCAGGTACCTCGGAGGCTTTAGCATTGGTCGAACACAAATTGGCACTCGGCTGATGCGCAACCCAGCGAGCAAGCTAGCTGAATTGCCTATGCCAAAGGTATTGTGGTCTTTGTTGTTTGGCAATTTCGTCATTGGCACGGGTGTGATGGTGGTGCCTGGAACGTTGAGTGATATCAGTCATTCATTACACATTTCTGTTGCTACAGCTGGTCAATTAATTGCTGCGGGCGCATTGTTGATCTGTTTGAGTGCACCTTTATTCGCAGCTTTCGTTGCAGGTTGGGACAGACGGCGCCTGTTGGCGCTGACTATGCTTTGGTATGGTTTGTTTCATGCACTCTGTGCTGTGATGCCTGACTTTGGCAGCTTGTTGCCAGTACGTGTGCTGACGATGGTTTCACCTGCTATCTTTACACCACAAGCTGCTGCTTGCGTAGGCTTGCTGGTACCCGAACAACAGCGTGGACGTGCTATTACATTTGTTTTCTTGGGTTGGTCGGTTGCTTCGGTGGTCGGCATGCCTTTAGGGGCTTTGCTGGGTGGCACGTTGGGTTGGCGAAGTGCATTTATATTGGTGTCTGTACTGAGTTTAATGAGTGCGGTGTGGGTTTGGCGAGCTATGCCAGATCGCGTGAAACCACCTGCTTTATCGCGAGCTTCTTGGCGTGCTACTTTGCAGTCTCCCGCGTTGATGCTGTGCATCCTGGTGACTGTGTTGTACTCGGCTGGCCAATTTGTGTTGTTTGCTTATTTCGCGCCTTATTACAAGGCTACGCTGAACATAACGCCGATCCAGCTGAGCTTGTTGTTCGCTTGGTTTGGTGCTTTTGGCTTGATCGGGAATGTTTTGATGTCGCGTCATATCGATCGGCTTGGCGCTTCGAAAATGGTCATGATAGGTGTTGCCAGTATGGCGGTAAGTTTGGCCATATGGCCGCTGGGCACTTCTTTGATGTTAGCCGCTTTGGTATCAGTACCATGGGCGTTGGGATGTTTTGCCTCAAACTCAGCGCAACAAGCCAGACTCGTTGATTTGGCACCTGCTTTGGCCTCAGGCTCTATTGCCTTGAACACCTCTGCCATGTATGCTGGTCAAGCGATTGGAGCAGGCAGCGGTGGCTGGTTGATTGCTCAAGAGCGCATGAGCGATTTGCACTGGGCTGGGCTGGCTGGTTTGTTACTGGCTATGCTGGTGAGTTGGCGAGCAACACGTCTGGTTTCCCGCACTTCATTGCATCAACAGAGAGTTTAAAAACACTAAACTAGCACTGTAATCGCAACACACGTATTTTTTAAAGAGGAGACTTCTATGACCAACCGTACTATCAATATGGACAACCTGTGGTTGCCTTTCACGCCAAATCGCACTTTCAAAGACGATCCTCGTATTTTTGTAGCGGCTGATGGCATGTACTTCACGACAGATGATGGTCGGCAAGTGTTAGATGGCATCTCTAGTTTGTGGTGCGTGGGCGCGGGACACAACCGCAAACCTATCAACGAAGCTATTAAAAAGCAGCTCGACACGCTGGATTACGCCACCGCCTTTCAAGCCAGTAATCCACAAGCCTTTAAAGCTGCGGAAATGATAGCGGCTATGGCGCCCGGTGATTTGAACAAGGTACTGTTTTGCAACTCAGGCTCTGAAGCGGCGGATACCTCGCTCAAGCTGGCGCTGGCGTACCACCGTGCACGGGGTGAAGGCCATCGTAACGTCTTTATTGGTCGTGAACGCGGTTACCACGGCGTTGGTTTTGGTGGCATGAGTGTCGGTGGCATTCCTGCAAACCGCAAGGCCTACGGTACGGCCTTGCTGCCGCGTGTGGATCACATGCGCTTCATTCACGACCCCGTCAACCATGCTTATATCCATGGTGCCGAGCCGCAGTGGCAAGAAGATATTTTGACCGAGCTAGAAAATCGAATTTTACCGTTGCATGACCCCAGCAATATTGCAGCTGTCATTGTGGAGCCGGTGGCTGGTTCAGCTGGTTGGTATCTGCCACCGCAGGGTTATTTGAAACGTTTGCGAGAGATTTGTGACAAGCATGGCATTTTGTTGATTTTTGACGAAGTCATCACCGGCTTTGGTCGCATGGGCACCAACTTTGCGGCAGATTACTACGGCGTTGTGCCTGACATGCTGAATTTCGCCAAATGTGTCACCAATGGCGTCATTCCCTTAGGTGGTGTGATTTGCCGCGATACCATTTTTGATGCCATGATGCATGCCAACGACAAAGCGCCTGGTCACGCCATTGAGTTTTTCCATGGTTACACCTATTCAGGGCATCCTACCGCTTGTGCAGCTGCGATTGCCACTTTGGATTTGTTCAAGGCAGAGAATTTGTTTGAACGCGCAGGCGAAATGGGCAAAATCTTGGGCGATGCGATGCATGCTGCTTTAAAGGGCTTGCCAACGGTGATCGGTGTTCGCACCCTCGGTTTGGCCGGCGCGGTTGAGTTGAGCAGCATCGCCGGCTCACCCGGTAAACGGGGTTATGACATTTTCTTGGAATGCTTTCACAAAGGCGTTTTGGTGCGCCCAGCGGGTGAAAACTTGGTGTTAGCGCCGCCCTATATTGTCGACAAAGCACAAATTGACGTGATGGTGGGTACGCTGGCAGACGCCATTAAAAAGCATGCCTAAACACGCAAGTGTTTTTAAGACGGAAAACGCTAGTGTTTAGGCGTTCAAGCAGGAAAGCAAGATTGTCTTAATGCAAAACCACTGGGTTGTGTGCTAACTCTGCGTAGCAGTCCAGTGTGTCTTCCACTTCTTCTTGGGTCGGCGTATTGGCTTGCCAAGCGTTGATTTGTTGCTGGAACAACTCAGCCCAAGAACCATCCAGGTAAACCTCTTTTCCAGAGCGTTTATCGACAATTTCAAAGCCATTGCGTGAAAGAACAGGCACCTTAACCGCACCAGCAACCGTGATGTCAGCGGCGGATGAAGTTGGTGCTGACGCAGCATCCTCTACAGCATCAACCTGCATATGAACCACTACAAAAGAATCTGAGTCATAGAGCATTTGCATAGATGTGTGCCCAGTTAACTGTGAAAAAGCCGTTGAAACCACGAATGAACCTTTATTTTTAACCTATATATCAACGCTTCAGTCAGTTTCAAGGCTGACCTGCGTATGACTTAGGTTACAGCAAAAGTGCAGTCGATGAAAAAAAGAGGCTATTTAAGCTGTGTTTTTGCCAAAAAATGAGCAAAAATCAGGGTGAAACGGTGTTTGGCAAAGGTTCTGAGGTTTTAAACTGCGCATCAAAATAATCGCCGTTGGATTCGGTTTGACGGATGCGGACCGGTAAGTAGTTCAAGGCGGGTGCAAACCACAGTTCAATTTTTTGGTCAAACTCGCGCCTTGGGTTGCGCGTCAGCCGTAGCGCGATTTGCTGGCCTTCAGTTAAATTCAAGGTTTCGGGCTCGTTAACAGTGAACAACCATGGCTGCGCCTCGTCTGCGCTTATGGTTTGCAGACTGATGGTTGTGTTGGGGGGGTATTGTGTTGGATTGGCCGCCAGCAAACCAGCAAGTTGGATGATGACGCTGATCCGGTCTTGCGCTCCTGCCGCCAAGACAGCTTCGGATTTGTTGTTGCTAAAAATCACCTTTTCCAACACATAATCAAAATGAGCAGCCACCTCACTTTTAAACAAGCGCTTGTCAGAAAACCTTGTAGGTTGCAGTCCCTGAGTCGCCAAACGCCCCGTGCTGTTTTGGTTATAAATAGGCAGCCCGCTGGCCGTGGCTGACAAATTAAGGGCGTAGTTTTCACCGTCTTGCTGCCATTTAAGCTCTGCTGCGCCTTTGTAGATCAGATTTTTTCGAGTTGCATCAACGTTGTAGGTGTACTTCGCAGAAGTCAGCGCAGCAAAAGCTGCAGGTGATTGATCGGTCGCAGGTGGTGCTGCATCAGTCACGGGGTCTGGCGATGGGCTGACCTCGGGTTGGAGTGCAACATCCGCTGTGGGCATCGGCTCGCTGGTTGCCAAAGATGTGGGTTCACTGCTTACTGGCGCGCTGGCTACTGTTGCATCGGAAGATGTTGGCTTAGGTGTTGGCGCAGGTGGAGGTTGTTTGAGAGCTCTCGGTTTCTGTTTTGGTTTGGCGATGGGTGGCGGTTTGATAACGGCTGTAGGTGCAGGTTCAATCGCAGGCGGCGTCACTACAGCTTCTATGGTTCCGGGGATGAATGCCAAACTAGGCTTGGGAGTAGACAGATTCAAGGCCACATTCGCCTTGTTCAAGAGGGCGACATGGACGAGAAAAACGGCCAGCGTCAGCCCCGCCAAGCGCAACAACCAGGGGTTACGCAGCGACCAAAAGCGAGTCGATGGTGAAAAAAGCGGCGAAGACATAGGTCAGAGGATATATCAGGTCAAGACAATAGGTTGCGTGGGGCTGATGCAGACGGTCACACCAGCAGGCTATTTCTGTGACAATCGGCGTATGAAACTCGCTACTTACAAAGACGGCTCCCGTGACGGTCAACTCATTGTCGTGTCACGCGATTTAAGCCACGCGCACTACGCCACCGGTATCGCCAGCCGCATGCAGCAGGCTCTGGACGATTGGAACTTCATCAGCCCGCAGTTGCAAGACTTGTCAGACCTGCTCAACAGTGGTCGCGTACGCCATGCTTTCCCGTTCGACCCCAAGCAATGCATGGCGCCGCTGCCGCGTGCCTACCAATGGGCTGACGGTTCGGCCTACATCAACCACGTCGAGCTGGTGCGCAAAGCACGCAATGCCGAAGTTCCTGCCAGTTTTTACACCGACCCCCTGATGTACCAAGGTGGCAGCGACGACTTTATCGGCCCTTGTGACGCGGTTGTCTGCGTGTCAGAAGCCTTTGGCATCGACTTTGAAGCCGAAATCGCCGTCATCACCGCCGATGTGCGCATGGGCAGCACACCGGAGCAGGCGCTCGATGGCATCCGCTTGGTCATGCTGGCCAACGACGTGAGCTTGCGTAATTTAATTCCTAACGAGCTGGCCAAAGGCTTTGGCTTCTTTCAAAGCAAGCCCGCCACCGCCTTCAGCCCGGTGGCTGTGACTTTGGATGAATTGGGTGACTCATGGGACAAAGGCCGCTTGAACATGACCGTGCA
>CBDUEA010000044.1:0-9097 GCA_965365965.1 uncultured Polaromonas sp.
GGTCCGGGTGGAGTTTTCAAAAAAGAGGTTGAAAAGGCTTTTGCCGCGCAAGAGGGGGACTTTTTTGACGTCGCGGTCGCTGACGGAGACAAAATTGGCGGCGGTGTCCAGAATATGCGTCAAGGTCGCTTTGGGCAAACCTTCAATGGACAGCAGGTGGATGAGCTCGCCGTTTTTGTTGAGTTGGGGGTTGCGTTTGTAGAGCATGTTGGGTCAGATGTGAATGATTTTATGCTGCTGATCCAGATGATGCTGGTGCATTTGCTGGTATTTTGGTTTTAACTTCAAAACTAAACTGACCCGATTCACTGCGCGCTAGAGCCAAGGATTGATCGGCGGAGAGCATCAATCTCGCGGCAGCATATTCTGCATAAATCGGCAACTCACGACCACCGCGGTCAACCAGCACCGCCAGTTGCACGCTGTTGGGGCGACCATAGTCAAACAGCTCGTTGAGCACGGCGCGGATGGTGCGGCCGGTGTAGAGCACATCGTCAAACAGCAAAATATCTGCGCCATTGACATCAAAGGGCAGCACAGTTTGCCCGCCTGAACTGAGGCCGCGCTGGGCGAAATCGTCACGGTGCATGCTGGACGAAATGATGCCGGGTTGACCCGCCAGACCTAAATCGTGCTGCAAACGCTCTACCAGCCAAGCGCCACCCGAGGTGACACCGACCAACTGCGTGTTGGGGTTCAAAATGTGCCGCACGTGCCGCAACAGCTCTTTGTAAAGCGCCTCGGCGTCGAGCATCAAAGTACCCGTGGTGGGGATGTGGGGGGACGTCAAGGCAAGCTCCTTAAAAATTGCTCCAGAATGATGCAGGCCGCCGCCGCATCGGCGTCTTTGGCCCCCATTTGCAAGGCTTCGGTGGTGCTGTAGCGCTCATCCACCTCAAAGACGGGCAGTTTGTAGCGGGCATGGAGTTGGCGGCCAAACTTTTGCGCGCGCTTGGTGTTTTCATGCGCAGCGCCGTCAGGATGAAAGGGGACGCCAATCACAATCGCGTCAGGTTGCCACTCTTTGAGACGGGCATCTATCAACGGCCAACGCGCATCGCCCTCGGCTTTGACCGTCGCCAAACCTTGCGCGCTGCGTGTGAAGCGGTTGCCCACCGCCACACCGGTGCGTTTGAGGCCAAAATCGAAAGCTAAAAAAGATTGGTAACTCGCTAAAACTGGTACGAAAATTAAGTCGCTCATGCGTGACCCGCCTCTGAAGAGAGCATCCAGGCCTCCACACCCAAAAGTTTGAGGGCTTGGTCATAGCGCTGAGCAACCGGCGTATCAAAAATGACGGCCGTGTCTGCGGCAACGGTGAGCCAGCTGTTGTCAGCCAATTCGGACTCCAGCTGCCCCTCGCCCCATGACGAGTAGCCCAGTGAGACCAAGACGCGGCGCGGGCCTGCACCGGTTGAAATAGCCTCCAAAACATCGCGCGAGGTGGTCATCTCTAAGCCACCCGGAATCACCATACTGGAGGCATAGATGGAATCTGAAGAGGCGGAGTCGCCCTCAGAGGGTGTGCCCAGCATGGCTTCGTGCAGCACAAAACCACGCTCTGTCTGCACAGGGCCGCCTTGGAAAACAGGTGCGCTGGATAAATCCGAACGATCGAGCGGCAAGTCCACCTTGTCAAACAAGTGTTTCAGGTCCATCTCGCTGGGTTTGTTGATGATCAGCCCCAGAGCGCCGCGCTCGCTGTGCTCGCACAAATACACCACCGACTTGGAAAAGCCCCTGTCCTGCAAACCGGGCATTGCAATCAAAAAATGATGCGTCAGGTTAATCGGTGCAAAATGGGGAGGAACAGGGACAGAATCAGCAGACATCAACTAATTTTAACGGGAACATGGGCAAACAATTCGATACGGGCTTAATGTGGTTTAGACGCGACTTGCGTGCCCACGACAATGCAGCGCTTTACCATGCGCTCAAACACTGCAAAGTGGTGCATTGCGTCTTCATTTTTGACCGCGAAATTTTGGATGTGTTGCCGAAATCAGACCGCCGCGTTGAGTTTATTCGTGAATCTTTGGTCGAACTGGATGCTTTGATTCGGGCCGCTGCCGATAAACCCCATGCGGGCTTGGTGGTGCGCCATGCGTGGGCGGGGCAGGAGATTCCGAAATTAGCTAAAGAGTTAGGGGCACAAGCCGTCTTCACCAACCACGACTACGAACCGCTGGCTGTAGCCCGTGATGCAGCGGTTTTAGGGCATCTGGCCGACTTGGGCATCGCATTTCACACCTACAAAGACCACGTCCTGTTTGAGCGCACTGAAGTCTTGACGCAAATGGGCAAACCTTATGGTGTGTTTACCCCGTATAAAAATGCCGTTCTCAAAAAACTAGATGATTTTTACCTCAAGTCCTACCCCGTGCAACGTTATGTAGCAGCGCTGGCGGACAGACCCACACCCTTGCGTCAACCCGTGCCACTTCTTGCCGACATAGGTTTTGAAAAAACCAATTTATCTGCATTAAAAATACCGACTGGCGCCAGCGGAGGCCGGGCGTTGTTTGAAAATTTCTTTGACCGCATGGATGACTACCACGCCACGCGAGATTTCCCATCGGTCAAAGGTCCCAGTTTTTTGGGTGTTCATTTGCGGTTTGGCACGGTGTCTATTCGCCAATTGGCTGCAACCGCCTATCAACGCACACTGCAGGGCAGTCAAGGTGCAGCAGTTTGGTTGAGTGAGTTGATTTGGCGTGACTTTTATTTCCAAATCATCAGTAACTTTCCGCACGCAGCCAATCGCTCGTTCAAACCCGAATATGACGCCATCAAATGGGAACATGGGGAACACGCTAAAAAACTATTTTCTGCGTGGTGCGAGGGACGCACGGGTTATCCGATTGTGGACGCAGCCATGGCGCAAATCAACCAAACCGGCTACATGCACAACCGATTGCGCATGGTTGTAGCCAGTTTCTTGGTCAAAGATTTGGGGATCGACTGGCGCTGGGGTGAACGCTATTTTGCCGAAAAGCTGAACGATTTTGATTTGTCTGCCAACAACGGTGGTTGGCAGTGGGCCAGCTCAAGCGGCTGTGACGCACAGCCGTATTTTCGAATTTTCAACCCCACCAGTCAAAGTGAAAAATTTGATACAGAAGGAAAATTCATTCGCAAGTATTTACCGCAGTTGGCCCCATTGCCGAATAAAGCCATCCATGAACCTTGGAAAGCCAGTCCAATAGATTTAGCAGCAGCAAATATCACTATCGGCAAAGATTACCCTGCGCCTATCGTCGACCATGCTCAGGCACGTGCAGCCACATTACTACGATACGCAGTCGTTAAAAAAGCGCTGTCTAAATAATCAGGCAGCGCTTTTTACGAGATAAAAACAACCGATGGCTTGAATAAATGACCTAGACCACCTCAGCGACCGGAGCAGATTGTGCCGTGTGCTGGCGCAAGACAGCCAACAAAGCCTCCTCAGAATAAGGCTTGCCAAGATAATCATTGACGCCCAGCTCTTTAGCCAAGTCACGATGCTTCTCAGCGATACGAGACGTAATCATCACAATAGGCAAGTGCTTCAATCGGGCATCGGCTCTGATATTGCGGACCAAGTCGAATCCGTCCATACGCGGCATTTCAATATCCGACAAAACCACAGCAGGAATTTCACCAGCGAGTTTCTCGATGGCTTGCAGGCCATCAACAGCCAAAACCACTCTAAACCCTTCTCTTTGCAGCATACGTTGGGTCACACGGCGCACCGTGATAGAGTCGTCAACCACCAGTACCAGCGGAATTTGCTGATCCGCAGCATCTGAATTAGAACCTCTACCGTCCGTAGTCTTATTACCGTCAAGTGTTGGCACGTAGCTTGAGCGGTACTGCTGTGCGGCAGCACCATACACCGATGCTAGCGCTACTGGGTTGTATATCAGCGCGACAGCACCCGATACCAAAACAGCCATGCCAGCCAAGCCAGGCAAACGCGCCAATTGTGGGCCTAGGTTTTTAATGACCACCTCTTTGTTACCCAAAACTTCATCGACGTGAATGGCTATACGCTGGCCTGCACTTCTGAAAATAATAACGGGATTGGTTTTTTGCAAAGGCTCTTCACTGCGCTGCGAAGCTTGTAACAAGGAGCCAGACCAATAAAACGGTATGGCATCTTCCTGAGCACCCCAATAGTTGTTGCTATAGGCTTTTTCGATATCGCCCATTGGCGAGCGACGTACCAGCTCAACCAAATGCGCTGGGACACCAAATGACAAAGCCCCCGAACGCATCATGACCACCTGCGTCACGGCTGTTGTAAGTGGCAAGACCAACTTGAAGCGTGTTCCTTTTGAAACTTCGCTAGCCACCTCAACACGGCCACCCAATGCCAGCACCTCAGCACGAACGACGTCTAAACCGATGCCTCGCCCCGACAACTCAGTCACTTGCGAAGCAGTTGACAAACCAGGCAAGAAGATTAAATTTGCCGCCTCAGCATCAGACAAGCTTGCTTTAGAGTCAATCAATTTTTGCGAAATCGCTTGATCCCGAATGCGCTTGTAATTCAATCCAGCGCCATCATCGCCAAACTCAATCACGACGTCATTGCCATCTTGCAACAAAGAAATCTCAATGCTACCTATCAGGTCCTTACCAGAAAGTTTCCGTTTTTCAGTCGTTTCAATACCGTGCGCCACGCAGTTGCGTAATAGATGCTCAAAAGCAGGCGTCATACGGTCAAGCACGCCACGGTCCATTTCGATAGAGCCACCCACAATATCCAACTTAACTTGTTTGTTGGTGTCTTTGGAAGCCTGTCTAACCACGCGGTACAAACGGTCAGAAATACTTTCAAATTCCTCCATCCGCGTGCGCAGCAAATCGCGTTGCAAATCACGCGTTTGACGCGCCTGCGCAACCAAATCATCCTCTGTCAATTCAACCGTACGTTGCAGACTACGCTGCACAGTAGCAACGTCGTTGACGGACTCCGCCATCATGCGCGTCAACTCTTGCACACGGGTGAAACGGTCAAACTCGAGCGGATCAAATCCTTTTTGCGAATCTTTGGCTTGCTCCATGCGCGATTGCATTTGCGTCTCAGCTTGAAACTCAACATCACGTAGCTGCTGGCGCAGGCGATCCAGATTGCTGGTTAAATCACCCAAAGAACCACGCAGTTGACCGAGTTCAGACTCAATACGGGTACGTGTCAACATCACCTCGCCTGCTTGGTTGACCAAACGATCCAACAATTTGGCGCGAACCCGCACAGACTGACGAGACTCTTTTTTCTCTGCGACCAATACACTGGATGCTGGTTGTGCAACTGATGCTTTTACAATGACCTCAACAGGTAGCGTGGTGCTTGGCAACAAAGTTTCAGCAGAGGACAACTCTTTTTCGATCGCTTTAGCTTCTTGATGATGCTCTGAAGTCTCTATGCGTTCTAATGCGGCTTGCTCCTCAATTTCTTCCGGTAAATGCAAGCTATCAAAATTATTTTGAAGTACATCTAAACGAACGAGTAAAGGTTCAAGCAACTCTTGCGTTAAGTTTTCAGAACCCAACTCTTCAATCTCTGACTCCATGCGATGCGACAACTCACCCAATCGCATAGCACCCGCCAGCCTTGAACTGCCTTTTAGTGTGTGGAGCGTGCGTAAAATTTCAGAACGCGCGCTCAAGTTATCAGGTCTTGTAATCCACTGCCGAAGTGCACTTCCCAGCCTCGGCAGAAGTTCTTGTGCTTCTTCCTCAAATATATTAAACAAATCAAGGTCTAATGCATCAACCAATTCGATGTCATCATCGTCATACGCATGGGCCGTTGCTGTGCTTTGAATAGGCTTGGGCGAGACAGCTTTGCGGCTTGGCGATGAGGCTGCTAAGATCGTTGCAAAATTTGGTTTTGATGGCACGGCCACCAGCGCAGGAGCCGCCGCTTTGATGGGTACTGCTTTTGCAGTATTGAAACTTGAAAAATCAATGTTTGCGAGCTGTTTTAAAATTTGATCGCTCGGCTCCTTTAAAAAACCTGCTGCAAATTGATGCAATAAGCGATGACACTCCTCGGCCGCATTAGAAAATAGCTTAGATTGCTCACTTGTGCCATTTGGTTGTTGGTACGCTTTCTCTAGTGCATGTTCTAATAACTTAGCCAAGTCGGCCAAGCCCTTAAAACCAACGGTGGCTGAACTTCCGGCCAGAGAGTGAGCAAGTCCAACCGTTGAATTTTGCAAAGGGCGATGCAGTTCAAGCGCCCATTCATCAAGCTCTGTGACCAACCGCCTAGCCCACTCATCCGCTTCATTTAAATAAACGTTGTAAAGCGGAATACTAATTTTGACCGAACCGATAATTTTAAATTGCTCGTCATCTTCCTTCGCGATTGAGGGCAACACTTCGGTATCCACTGAAGTTGCCGATTCGCTGATTAACACATCAGGGACATTGAACGATTCAGATGCAGCATTTAGATTGACTTCTGGCTCCAACTTTTCATCTATCGGCGCAACCGATGCACTGTCTGGCTCTGTGTTTGCAAGCAAAAGCGGCGCTTCATGCGGCTCTGAAAGTAATTCAAACTCAGGGAGTACCTCATTTTGTACTGCAGCTTCTAAAGCAAATTCTATACTTTGCGATTCAACAGCAGGATAAGCAAGCTCAACAGTTGCCGGTTGCGCATCGCTTGCAGGGGTTACAGAAGGTTGCTCAGAAACTGGGCTTTCCGCAGTCTGTGTAGAAACAGCAGCTGCAACTGCGTTTTCAAGCTCGACAGGAGCTTGGTTTGTCATATGCGGCGACACAAAACCAGCAACATCCAAACGATCTTCAACGCGCATTGCGTCTGCAGCACGCCTGAAAGAAATCGAGGACCAATGCTCTGCGTTGCCGCTCATCAGGTCATGAACCCATGCAGAGAATGTGTTCAAAGCAGCAACTGACAAGGTGCATACTTCTGATCCGAAGGGCTCTTGATCGGCTAATTTGGAATTTATCAACTGCTCAAATGACCAACCCGCTTCACCAAACTCATTCAACCCAACCATCCGCGAACTGCCCTTTAGCGTATGAAACACTCTGCGCAAAGTGGCCTGTGCTTCTAAGTTGTGTGGCGTAGCCAATAAAGTCTCCACGGTCTGCAGCCCGTTTGCGATGACCTCATTTGCTTCTTCAAAGAAGATATTTTTTAACTCCAAATCATCTTCAAGTTGCTGTTCAAAACCTGGAATAGCAACATCAGGATTCTGCACAATCGTGGGAGCAGTTGCTGCTACAGTTTCAGCAATCACAATCGGAGGCAAGACTGGTTCACTTACTTCAGCGGACGGCTGTTCAACATCTTCTTTTGACATGACATTGACGGCATGCGCCTCTTTCACACTGGACACACGTCCCATAAGAGGGTTCAAATCGCCCGTTTCTTCGTCATATACAAATAGCTTCTTAACCAGAGCAGGCTGGTAGTTCAGCATGTCAATTAAGAATCCCAAGGCACCTAAATTATTACCAAATTTGTCTATACGTCCTGAAACGCGTGCTCCCTCAAAATCGAATTTGGAATGTGCAAACTCTTCAACACTACCGCGCATAGCACTCACTGCACTCGAAGCTTGCTCCAAACCTAAGACTGAGAAAATCCCTCTCATTTGCCCTAATTTGCTGGGTACCGATAACAGTGCCGATTGGTCTGTTGGTGTTCGGAAATATTGATCAATCAACTTTTCAATATCGTTGAGACAAATACGCAATTCGCCCACAACACTTCCCATGGATTCTCTGTCACTCACTCTGCGATATAGTTCTTCGATCCAAGGCTCAACAATTTTTGCTTGCCCGCCTGTACGTACATGCTCCATCCTCGCTGCGAGTCCAGCAGCACGTAATGCCATCTCGGTATCAGTAGAGCCCCACTCTTCAAAAAGAGCCTCTAAATACAGTATGGCAGTAGCGACTTCCATAGCCAATTCAGTTGGCGGTGGCGCTTTTGTAACAGCAACAGTATCTATCGCATTCGTCAACGCATAGGCCAGAGGTGCACTTGAAGGATATAGTTTAAGTAAAGAATCAGTAACTAACTTGAATTGCTCAGATGTGCCCCTGATTTTTTGAATATCGCCGCCCGAAAGGGCTGTCCACAACTCTTTCGCGACCACAATTCTTTTTCTAGACAAGGCCAATACCGCCGGATCAAAATGACCGTAGCGACTAATTTCGTAATCAACGAAAACATGTGGTTTTAAATGCCAAGCTTTTTTGACTGCATCAATCAAAGGTGTCTCATCTGATTCATTGGACTGTGCTTGATCACTAAAGAAAAGCAAGTCATGCATGAACTTGTCAGAAAAAACCCAATCACCATGCTTCATGTTGTTGTAGTGAATGACTACACCAGAAGCGGCACGTTTCACATACAGATCGACCTGTAATAATTTTAAAGAAACGGCCTCAAAGAATGCGGCGCATATTTTCCAAAATACTTTTGCTTTAAAATTTATCTGTGTCTCTGACAATCCTAAACTTATTTGTTTCAAGCTTAGCGCCGCTTCAGGATCGGCAGATTGCATCAATTTAAGTAGCGCAGCATCAATGGCTGATCGCACACTCGGTTCATAACTCAAAGAGTTCTGACTTGAAGGCATCTGGGGATCAAGCCACTCAAATGACAATTTATCCCATAGATCCGCAGGGTGTACACGCTCTGCGCCGGCCAACATTTTTACATCTCGGTATTGAACAAAGAGTGCTAACGAGGACACCGCTTTACCGGACAACAGGCACTCTAGATACTCCATAACCGCAAAACTGGTCTTCTCCAGTTTGCTAATGGCATCTTCCGTGGTCAAAGCGGGTTTCTGAATGAATCTCTGTACAACTTGTTCCATTGCACCGACCAACAAACCCGTCTCACGCAAATTCAACATACTCAGCGCACCGAACGCTTGATGCAATTGTTGTCTTGCTGCACGCAATAACTGAGGATCAGCCGCTGCTAAGTCGGATCCTGGTGTTGCATTCGCCTCGCGAACGAATCGCTTGATACCCTTGATAGAAGCGTCTAAAGATTTACCCAACTCCTCAAATACCCAAGCCAATGGACCTAAATCCATAACGAGCACATTTG
>CBDUEA010000045.1:0-9075 GCA_965365965.1 uncultured Polaromonas sp.
TGGCAAATAAATGCCGCGTGTGCCATCGCTATCATCACTGACACTTTCGCTCCCATCGCTGTGGCGGATTTTCGGATCGTCTTGAAAGCCCAACTCTTTAGCCAATGCCAACATGCGTGCGTTGTAATCTAGCACGGTAGCTACTAAGCGCTGCGTACCTTGGCTGCGCAAATACGCAATGAGTTTTTGCATCAGGAGCATGCCTAAACCACTGCCTTTGAGTTCAGATCGCACAATCACACCAAATTCAGCCTCAATATTGTCTGGGTCTGTCACAGACCGTACCACGCCCAGCGTTTGTTCCTCACCATCGGGACCCACCGCCATCGCCACAAACGCCATTTCGCGCGCATAGTCAATTTGCACCAATCGCGCCAGCTCGCTGCGTTCCATCGTGCGTTTGCTGTAAAACACCCGCATATGCACATCTTCAGGGTCCAGCGCTTGCAAAAATGCCATGTGTTGCGCTTCGTCTTCGGGGCGAATCGGTCGCAAACACAGTGTGCGACCATGCCACTGCACCGTCTCCTCCAACTGTTCGGGGTAGGGTCGAATGGCAAAATTAGCTTCACCAGCAGGCGCTTTGGCACTCAGCCGAATGCGGGCATCCAGTGCAATGGCGCCTTCAAAGTTAACAATCAGAGGGTTGATGTCCAGCTCAGCGATCTCTGGAATTTCTGCCAACAACTGCGACACGGCTATCAGCACACCATACAAAGCGGCCTCGTCCACCGCTGGTGTATCTCTAAACCCAGCCAACAGCTTCGACACCCGCGTACGCGAGACAAGCGCCTTGGCTAAGGGTTCGTTCAAGGGTGGCAAAGCCACAGCGCGGTCCGCCATCACCTCAACGGCCGTACCCCCTTGGCCAAACAAAATAATCGGACCAAAGACGCTGTCAATCGTGCTGCCCACAATCAACTCCTGTGCTTGCTTGCGCCGCACCATGCCTTGGACGGTGAAGCCTTGAATCCGCGCCAGCGGCTTCTCACGCTGCACCCGCGTCAACATCGTTTGCACGGCTAAGCGAACCGCAGCATCGTCTTGCAAATCAAGTGCGACGCCACCCACATCTGATTTGTGTGAAATATCGTCTGACAAAATCTTCAGCACCACTGGGTAACCGATGGTCTGAGCCGCTTGCGCTGCTGCCTCGGGCGATGCATCCACGCGCTGCGTTAGCACAACGGGAATCCGACATGCATCCAACACTGCTTTAGCCTCTGGCTCGGTCAACATCTCACGGCCAGCAGCTAAAGCTTCTTTGACCAACGCTTTGATCGCCGCCACGTCAGGCTTCAAACCAAGCGACAAACTGGGGGGCGCTTCGGTCAATTCAGCTTGGTTTTTTCTGTAATTCACCAGCATGGAGAAGGCCTGTACCGCTTGCTCGGGCGTATCGTAGTTGGCGACGCCAGCTTCTTGGAAGATATGCCGCGCCTGCGCTACGGCTTGGTCGCCGAGCCAACAACTCATCACCCTTGCAGGCTTATTGGCGTCAAGTCGGGCCAGTGGCACCAAGGCCTTCGCGATATCTGCGCTGGGCACAATCGCCGTGGGTGCGTGGATGAACAAAATAGCACCGGTCGATGCATCGTCGCTTAATACCTTCAGCGCTTGCTCATAGCGTGCCACGGGCGCATCACCAATGATGTCGACTGGGTTACTGTGCGACCAGTTAGCGGGTAGCACTGCGTTCAAGTTCGCTTTCGTGTTGTCGCTCAAATCGGCCAGCTTCACGCCAACCGCCGCAGCGGCATCAGCAGCCATCACACCCGCGCCACCGCCATTGGTCAAGATGGTGATGACATCATTTTTGTTGCTGCGAAAACGGGTCAAGGTTTCAGCGGCTAAAAACAGCTCCTGCAGGGTGTTCACCCGCAACATGCCGGCGCGGCTGATGGCTGCGTCAAACACGATGTCAGAACCAGCCAATGCGCCTGTATGCGAGGCAGCTGCGGCCTGACCTTGGGGTGAGCGTCCAGCCTTCACAATAATCACAGGCTTGTTCCTTGCCGCAGCCCGCGCAGCCGACATGAACTTGCGTGGCGACTCGATGGACTCGGCATAGAGCAAAATCGCACGCGTTTTTCCATCGCTGGCCAAGTAATCAAGCATGTCGCCAAAGTCGACGTCAGCATGCTCGCCCATAGAAACAAAATGCGAGAACCCAATGCCGCGCCCTTGTGCCCAATCCAACATAGCCGTCACCAAAGCACCTGATTGCGACACAAAAGCCAACTCCCCAGGCTGGGCATTAATGTGTGAAAAACTCGCATTCACACCCTTGTGCGGTGACAGCAAGCCAATGCAATTCGGCCCTAAAATCCGCAGCAATTTTGGATGCGCAGCGTCCAGCATCGCTTGCTTTTGTGCCGCCGACATGCCTGCCGTCAGCACCACCGCAGCGCGCGTGCCTAAGTCAGCCAACTCTTCAATCAAACCAGCCACCGTGTCGGGCGGCGTGCAAATCACAGCCAAAGCGGGCACTTCTGGCAAATCAGCCGCATGAGCCACCACCTTATAGCCTTCAATCTCAGGACGTTTGGGGTTCACCGCAAACAACTGCCCTTTGTATGTACCGGCGGCATGACTAGAGCTGAGATTGCGCCACACCGTCGCACCCACGCTACCAACGCGTAAAGAGGCGCCAAAAACAGCGATGGAAGCGGGGTCAAACAAGGAATCAAGATTGCGAATGCTCATGGATTAGCCTATCTCTAAATTTTTGTAAAAGTTAATACCAGTATGCCCTTAAATTTACGCCATATTTGATAGCTAATGAAACATATATCATGCCGGCTACAGGCAAAAAAATACATCGTTTGACGATCATCAAAGCATCGTTATTTAATGAACAAGGTCCGTCTATTTAAATCCACATCCTGCCCCAGTACGCAGGGTACAAGATTGCGCATAGGCTACGGACTCGAACTGCGAGGTGATGTGCCTGATCTCGAAATGTTCGTGCAATTCATGTTCTGCGGCTTGCAACAAGGCACTGTTGTCATCCGTTGCATTGCTCAAGACCACGTGGGCGGTCAAAGCCACATCGGACGTGCCCATGGCCCAAACGTGCAAGTCATGCACTTCTTGCACACCTGGCAAGTTTGACAAGAGCTTACGAATAGCTGCCAGATCTACCCCTTGCGGTACGCCGTCAAAGAGCAGGTGCAAGGATTGTTTGAACAAACCCCAAGTGCCCAACACAATGATGACGGCAATCGCCAAACTCATGACAGGGTCGATCCACGTCCACCCCTGCCACAGATACAACGCACCGCCTACCACCACGCCCAGCGACACCAATGCGTCAGCCGCCATGTGCAGAAAAGCACCACGAATGTTGAGGTCGCCTTTTCGGCCGCGCATGAACATCAAAGCCGTGGCAGTGTTGATCACAATACCCACGCCCGCCACAGCGATGATGGTCCAGCCTTCGGTCGACTCTGGTGAGCGTAACCGCCCTATAGCCTCCCAACCCAGCGAACCCATCGCTACGAGCAACAAAGTCGCGTTGGCGAAAGCTGCCAAAATAGATGCGCGTTTCCAGCCATAAGTGCGCTTATCACTCGGCTTCAGCTTTCCCGCCAACGCGCCGCCCCACGCCAAGATCAAACCTGCCACATCGCTCAAGTTATGGCTGGCATCGGCCAACAAAGCCAAGGAATTTATTTTCCAGCCGTAGAAGCCTTCAATCAACACAAAAGCCGCGTTCAGCGCGATACCAATGGCAAACGCTCGGTTAAAGGCTGCGGGCGCGTGGTCATGGCCGTGGCCGTGATCATGGCCGTTGCCGTGATCATGGCCGTTGCCGTTGCCGTGCCTGTTTGATTGTTCCTGACTATGGTCGTGTCCTGCACTCATGTGTTTAATTCACTATTAAGGATTCAAATATCCATGGCTGGTCGATGCTCTTCTTGTGTCACAAGTTTCCACCGGCCAATGAACATGGCCGACAGAAACGCGACGGCACCAATCATCGCAATGATGAGCCAAGCACTGAACCAGTCGCCATCAAAAGCGCCAAACATGCAAGCGCGCAGGGCCTTAATGACCCACGTAAACGGCAAATACGGGCTGACGGCTTGGTAAATACCGCCTGACAACTCCACGGGCAGCACACCCCCTGCAGACGACAACTGCAAGACCATCAAAAGCAACGCTGCCGCTTTACCGGTGTCGCCAAAAGCGCGGGTTAAAGCCATGATGATGCATAAAAAAGTCAAGGAACTGGCCACCAGCGTCAGCACGAAAGGCTGCAGTTTGGCAACAGGCAAGTCCAGCAAAAATAGCGACATCAACAAAATAACGAGGGCTTGAGAAGCCACCATGCTGCCTAAAATACCCAGTTTACCGATGAGTTTGGCAGGGCTGGATGCTGATGCAGCCGCTAATGGCAATCGCCGCAGATGAAAGATAAACGCCGTCATCACCGCGCCCAGCCACAGCGAGGTGGCTAAAAAGTTAGGCGCAAAACCGGCACCGTTATTTGGCACGGGTGCCACCATTTCCAGCTTTGGCTCTACAGAATCTGCCAAACCTCGAGGGCTACCGTCTGGTGCTTCCACGTTGACAGGCAAGCTACTAAGCAGCAAATTCATGCCTGAGGCCAACTCTTTAACGCCTGTTTGCAACTGCGCCAGACCTTTGTTCAGCTCTTGCGCACCCCCTGCGAGAGTACGACCACCATTGGCCAGTTCGTCCAAGTTGGCATCTGGCGGTAGTTTGGTGGCCGCTTGGTGGATGCCACCGCCCAAGGCGGCCATGCCATCTGCCAACTTGCCCACACCTGCATTCAGCTTTTGTGTGCCTTCCGCCAGCTGTGCTTGACCACCTATCGCACCTTGTAAACCATCAGCCAGCTGTTTTGCACCATTCGTCAGCTGTTGTGCGCCTTCCGCGACACGCCCCCCCACAATTGGAATGTCTTTGGTTTCATCGCGCAGCTTAGTGCCGCCCTCGGTTAACTTGCCAGCGCCGACGTGTAACTCCTGCAGCCCTTGACCCAATGCTGCATGCCCCGCCACCAACTCGGCGGAGCCTGCTTTCAAAGCCGCTAAATCTTGCGGCTGTGGGCGTTGCGCATCCATGCTGCGCAAACCCGTGCCCAATTGTTTCACGCCGTCGGTGAGCTGGAACACCCCGCCATTCAACCCTTCGGCGCCTTTGGCCAAGGTTTTAGAACCTGCCTCGGCCTTGCCTGCTCCTGCGCTCAGCTTTTTAACGCCCTCATTCAAAGCGTAAGCGCCGCTGTGCAATTGGCTCAGCTTGTCGATAGAACCTGTAGCCGCTGTCAGCACCAATGACCAGCGTTTTTCGTTCAAATTGATGTTGACTTGATGACCTAACTCAATCGCAAAACGCTTGGCTAAATTGGCGGCGTTGTAGTTGTTACCCTCAGAGGCATACATCACCAGTCGCCCGCCGGCTGCTTCTTGCCCAGGCACGGCGTTGGCGCTGAAGTCTTTGGGAATGATCAATGCAAACGTCAATTTTCCTTGGCGTACTGCCAGCTTGGCTTCTTCCTCTGCCGTGTAGTCTAAAAAGTTGAAAATGTGCTTTTCATGGATAGACTTAGCGATGTCTTTACCAATGTTCACCTCTTGTCCACGGTAAACAAGCCCTTGGTCTAAATTGACCAAAGCCGCCTTCAGATCCCCGGTATGGGCCGTTGGGTCGCGCACGCTGGAGAGGTAAATCAACGCGTACAGCGACGGGATGATGACGACCCCGATGGCAGACACCAAGAGCTTGGGATAACGCTTGAAGAGCGTTAACTCCAGTTTAAAGATCGACCAAACGTCGCTTAGAAATTTCATGCTATTTTTAATGCTACTTTTTTAATAGCTAAATATTGAACAAATACGCCGGCTACAGGCATAAATGGCACTTAAAAGGGTTGTTTTTATACAAATTAAGACTATTTTGCCTGTTTTTGAGGTTCTGCTGTGAAGTATGGCAAGCTTTAAATAGTCAGCTACAGCTTAAATAGCAACTAAGCCTTCCCCGTACTCCCATAGCCGCCCGCCCCGCGTTCACTCGAGGCAGCAAAATCAGTCACCACATTGAACTGCGCTTGCACCACGGGCACGATGACGAGTTGCGCTATCCGCTCCATGGGCTCTATCGTGAAAGCGGTGGGGCTGCGGTTCCAAGCGCTGACCATGAGTTGACCTTGGTAGTCGCTATCGATTAAGCCAACCAAGTTACCCAACACGATGCCATGTTTGTGACCCAGCCCTGAGCGCGGCAGGATGAGAGCAGCAAAGTTGGCGTCGTCTAAGTGGATGGCGATGCCGGTGGGGATGAGTTGCCAAGCGTTCGGCTGCAGGGTCACTGGCGCGTCTAGGCAAGCACGCAGATCTAGCCCCGCGCTGCCAGGGGTGGCGTAGGCAGGCAACTGTTCTGCCATACGGGCATCCATGATTTTGACGTCTATTTTCATAACTTAATGATTTTTATAGGTATTTTTAAAATAAATCAGGCTGAATGTCCCAAACGAGCGGCGATATTAGCCACCAATTGCTTGGCTAACGCGCGTTTTGACGCTGTTTTGCCATGTTCAGGCAGTTCTTTGGCAGACTTGGCATCAACCAGCAGCAGCGCATTGTCGTCTTGCCCAAAGGTCGCCGGGCCGATGTTGCCGACCAAGAGCGGTACACCTTTGCGCAAGCGTTTGGCTTGGGCGTTGGCGAGCAAGTCTTGGCTTTCAGCGGCAAAACCGACACAAAACAAGCCGCCATTCAATCCAATAGGCTCGCCCGCTAAGCCTTTTTTGCCGCGTGGTGATTGGGCGATGGTGGCCAAAATGTCTGGGTTTTCTACAAAACTGAGTTGCGGTACGCTGCCGGAGCTATCTTTTTTCAACTTGTGCTCTGCTGCCGTCGCTGGTCGCCAGTCAGCCACCGCTGCAGACGCTATAAAGATAGTAGCTTTATCTGCATATTTTACGCCGGCTACAAGCATATTTTGTGCTGATTTGACGTCTACGCGTCGCACGCCACGTGGTGTGGACAGGCTGACGGGGCCGGCAATCAGCGTGACTGCTGCACCCGCCTCTGCCGCCGCCCGCGCGATGGCGAAACCCATCTTACCGCTGGATAAGTTGGTGATGCCGCGCACGGGGTCTATCGCCTCGTAAGTCGGGCCAGCGGTGATGAGTACATTGTGGCCTAGCAGTGACTTGGGGGTGAAAAAGCTGATTAAATCCGCCAAAATCTCGTCCGCCTCCAACATGCGGCCATCGCCCACTTCGCCGCAGGCTTGGTCGCCCTCGCCCACCTCCAGCACGGTGATGCCGTCTTGCCTAAGTTGCGCTAGATTTCTTTGTGTAGCGGGGTTGGCCCACATTTCGCGGTTCATGGCGGGTGCCAGGATGAGCGGGACTTGGTCCATCGGTCGCGCCAGACACATCAAACTCAGCAGTTCGTCCGCGCGGCCATGCAGCAGCTTGGCCATGAAGTCAGCGCTGCACGGTGCAATAACAATAGCATCCGCCCCGCGTGTGAGGTTGATGTGGGGCATGTTGTTGGCCACCGCCTCGCCGTTGACGTTGACCGCAGTGTCGTCCCACTGTGAGCCAAACACCTGCCGACCCGACAGCGCCTGCATGGTCACTTTGGTCATGAAATGCTCGGCCGCCTCGGTCATCACCACCTGCACGGTTGCCCCCTCTTTGACCATGGCGCGGCACAGCTCCGCTGCTTTGTAGGCCGCGATGCCGCCCGATAAGCCGAGGACAATGTGTTTGCCTTGAAGCTCACTCATAGATATGCTCTCTTAGATGATCCATCATAGATATTTTGAAGAAGTAATTTTGTTACAAATTTCGATTTTTCTCTGATCGCAATGTAGCAGACCTTTATAATCACGCTTTCCACCTCCTTGGACGTTCAGCGTCCATTCTGGCATGACCAAATTTGTATTCGTTACCGGCGGTGTGGTGTCTTCCTTAGGTAAGGGCATCGCATCAGCATCTTTAGCCGCGCTTCTAGAGTCGCGTGGCCTCACAGTCACTCTCATCAAGTTAGACCCCTACCTCAACGTCGACCCCGGCACCATGTCGCCCCTGCAGCATGGTGAGGTGTTTGTCACTGACGATGGCGCAGAGACCGACTTGGACTTGGGCCACTACGAGCGTTTCATAGAAACGCGGATGCGCAAGTCCAACAACTTCACCACCGGTCAAATTTACCAAAGCGTGCTCGATAAAGAGCGCCGTGGCGACTATTTGGGTAAAACCGTGCAGGTGATTCCGCATGTGACCAATGAAATCCAAGAGTTCGTCAAAAAAGGCGCACGTTTTGGCGAGGCGGACGCGGTCGATGTGGCGATTGTTGAAATCGGTGGCACCGTGGGCGACATTGAATCGCTGCCGTTTTTAGAAGCTGTACGCCAAATGAGCTTGAAGCTCGGCCCCAACAACACCGCGTTTGTGCACCTGAGCTACGTGCCGTGGATTGCAGCGGCCGGCGAACTCAAAACCAAACCCACCCAGCACACAGCCAAACAGTTACGCGAAATTGGTATCCAAGCCGACGCCTTGATCTGCCGCGCTGACCGCCCGATTCCGCAGGAGGAGCGCTCCAAAATCTCACTATTCTCCAACGTGCCCGAATGGGGCGTGATCAGCATGTGGGACGTGGACACCATCTACAAAGTGCCGCGCATGCTGCACGAGCAAGGTTTGGATAACCTGATTTGCGACAAGCTGCGCCTGTCTACCAAGCCGTCCAACCTGAAACGCTGGGATGATTTGGTTTACGAGACCGCCAACCCGAAAACTGAAGTACATGTTGCCATGGTCGGCAAATACGTCGATTTAAGCGACAGCTACAAATCCCTCAATGAAGCGCTGCGCCACGCCGGCATGAAAAACCACGCCAAAGTGGTGATCAAGTACATCGACTCTGAAACCATCACCACTGACAACGCATCACAACTCGCCGAATTTGACGCGATTTTGGTCCCTGGCGGTTTTGGTGCGCGTGGCGTGGAAGGCAAAATCAGCGCCGCCCGCTTCGCCCGTGAAAACAAAATCCCGTACCTCGGTATTTGCTTGGGCATGCAGGT
>CBDUEA010000046.1:0-9062 GCA_965365965.1 uncultured Polaromonas sp.
CACAAAAGAAATTCACATGGCTGGCCCGGCTTATTTGTTGCTCAAGTACAGCGGTACTAGTAAATAATTGGCATCTACATAACAACTCAATGGCGTTATCAGCAGCTCAAAGCAACCCGCATGACAACTTGAACAGGTTGCAGCAACGCTTGCAGCATCAATTCAAAGATGTTGACTTGCTCAAGCGCGCTGTTACGCACCGCAGTTTCTCGAGCGATCACAACGAACGCTTGGAGTTTTTGGGCGACTCCGTACTGGGTGTCGCCATCGCCAGCATGTTGTATGAGCGTTTGCGCGAATTGCCCGAAGGCGACTTGTCCCGTGTGCGTGCTAACTTGGTGCGCCAAGAAACGCTGCACCAGCTGGCCTTAGAGCTGGGATTGCCGGATGTCATCAAGCTGGGTGAAGGCGAGTCCAAATCGGGCGGTCAAAAGCGACCCTCCATCTTGGCGGATGCGTTGGAAGCGCTGATTGGTGCGGTTTATTTGGATGCTGGCTTTGCGTCAGCACAGGCCTTGGTGATGCGTTTGTTCAAAGCGGTGGATGTGAACCCGCAAATGCAGGCGATTGGCAAAGACCCCAAAACAGAGTTGCAAGAGTGGCTGCAAGGTCGCAAAATGAAGTTGCCCATCTACCGTGTGGTGGGGACGTTGGGTGCAGCACACCAGCAGACTTTTGAGGTGGAGTGCGAGATTGAAGAACTCCGCCTCAATGAGCGCGGCATTGGCGCATCACGCCGTGCAGGCGAGCAGGCGGCGGCTGCCGTTATGTTGCAATGTATTAAAAAAGCCACTTAAATTTAAGGTAAATGCGCAAGCTACATCATGAACGCTATAAATAAAATAGCAGACCAGGCAATAATTACGCCGGCTGAAATCGATATTAAGGTCGAAAATAACGAAAATAACGAAAATAATCGGATCACCGAGATGCTGGCTGCAGCTTCGGCCCCTGTAACGCCATCCACCGTTCCGCTGGCATCGCAGCGTTGTGGCTTGATCGCGATTGTGGGCAAGCCCAATGTAGGCAAATCTACCCTTTTGAACGCCCTGGTAGGTCAAAAAATCAGCATCACCTCCCGTAAAGCACAAACCACGCGCCACCGCATCACCGGTATGCACACCCGTGGCGAGGTGCAGTTTGTCTTTGTGGACACGCCCGGTTTTCAAACGCTGCACGGTAACGCCCTCAACCGCTCGCTCAACAAAGCCGTGCAAGGCGCTGTGAGTGATGTGGATTTGGTGCTTTTTGTGGTCGAAGCGGGGCGCTCCAACATGGCGGACGACAAAGTGGTATCTTTGCTCAGCAACGACATTCCCACCTTGTTGATCGCCAACAAGCTCGACATGGTAAACCGCCGTGGCGACATCGCCCCTTGGCTGCAAGGCATGCAGGCGCAGCACAAGTTTGACGAATTTGTTCCCATGTCGGCCAAAAATGCCAAAGACATCGAGCGTTTGTTTGGTATCTGCGAAAAATACTTGCCGAAGCAACCTTGGATGTACGACGCTGAAGAGTTGACCGACAAAAGCGAACGCTTCTTGGCTGGTGAAATGGTGCGTGAGAAGCTGTTCCGCCTCACAGGTGACGAATTGCCCTACACCTCAACGGTCGTGATTGACAAGTTTGAAGAAGAAGCGCCCCAGAAAAAAGGCCATAAACGCTTGGTGAAAATCGCCGCCACCATCATTGTCGAGCGCGATGGCCACAAAGCCATGGTTATTGGCGACAAAGGCGAACGCATCAAACGCATAGGCACCGAAACCCGTGTCGAGCTGGAGCGCTTGATGGATGCCAAGGTGTTTATCGAGCTGTGGGTCAAAGTGCGCTCGGGTTGGGCAGATGATGAGGCTAGAGTCCGTTCTTTCGGCTATGAATGAAACGCGTCACTGACGAGCCCGCGTATGTCTTGCACCGCTACGATTGGAGCGAGTCGAGTCTGATTTTGGAGGTGCTGACGCGCCATCACGGTCGCGTCGCTTTGGTGGCCAAGGGCGCCAAGAAGCCCAGTTCTAACTTCCGCCCAATTCTGCTGCCTTTGCAGCCTTTGCATGTTGCTTTTGGCGGCGATGCAGAAATCCGTAATCTGCGCAGCTCTGAATGGATGGGCGGCCACGTCATGCCGACGGGCGAGTCGCTGATGGCGGGTTATTACCTCAATGAGCTGCTGATGCGCTTGCTGGCGCGTGATGACCCGCATCCGGCGCTGTTTGACGCTTATGCGTTAACGGTGCACATCATTGCCCAAAAAGCGTCTGAGGACCGCGTGCTAGAGGTTGCTTTGCGGGCGTTTGAGTTGATGCTGCTGCGCGAAATCGGTTTTTTACCCTCTTTAGACACCCAAACCGCCAGCTTGGCGGCTTTGCAAGCGGATGCCGCCTACGTGTTGGTGCCAGAAGGCGGTTTACGCCTCGCCCATGCAGACGACAGGGCGAGCCTGCTGGGTGCGCAATGGACAGCGCTGCAAACAGCGTTGGACGCGGCTGAGCCTTTTTCAGCCCTGTTGCAAGCTTGCAGCACCTGCTTGCAGCCCCTCAAAAGCCAGTTACGCACCTTGTTGCACTACCATTGCGGTGTGAAAACATTGAAAACGCGGCAAATGATGATGGATATTCAGAGTCTGTAAAGAGAGAATCTATAAAGTCAAAGCTATAAAGTCATAGTTATAAAGCCAACGTTTTTAAAGCCAGCCGTATGAACGCAAAAAAACCGACCCACCTCTCCGTCAACCTGAACAAAGTCGCCTTGGTGCGCAACACTCGTCATTTGGGGATTCCCAGTATCACCCGTGCGGCCACGCTGTGCTTGCAGGCGGGTGCGGCGGGTATCACGGTGCATCCGCGCCCTGACGAGCGCCATATTCGGGCGCAAGATGTGGCCGATTTGTCGACACTGATGCAAGCGTGGCCAGACCGTGAGTTCAACATCGAAGGCAACCCGCTGCAAAATCTCATGGGCATGGTGCGGCAGTTCAAACCGCATCAGGCCACCTTTGTGCCAGATTCTGAGGGCCAGTTCACCAGCGACCACGGCTGGAACCCCGCCACCGATACCGAGAAACTGCGCCCTTTGATAGCAGAGGCTAAAGCGTTGGGCGTTCGTGTGAGCCTGTTTATGGACGCAGAACCCAGCAGCATGGCTTGGGCTAAATCGGTTGGTGCAGACCGCGTCGAGCTGTACACCGAGCCTTTTGCTGCAGCTTGGGGTACGGCCGCGCAGGGCGAGCAGTTGGCACGTTTTGCCAAAGCGTCGCAGGCAGCTTTAGACGCTGGTTTGGGTGTCAATGCGGGACATGACCTCAACCGTGACAACCTCACCACCTTCTTGGCGCAAGTGCCGGGTGTGCAAGAGGTGTCGATTGGCCACGCCTTGATCGCTGACGCCTTGGAGCTGGGCTACAGCGCAACCATAGCAGCGTATTTAGCCTGTATCAAACAAGCTTTCCCAGCCACATGATTTACGGCATCGGGACAGATATTTGCGATATTCGGCGCATTCGCGGCGTGCTAGAGCGTCAAGGCGACCGCTTTGCCGAAAAGATCTTGGCCGATGGCGAGTTGGCCACGTGGCGGGCGCGCGGCAAGCGCTGGCCCGAGCGCGGCGTGCGCTACTTGGCAACCCGCTTTTCAGCCAAAGAGGCTTTCAGCAAAGCCATTGGCCTAGGCATGTTCATGCCCATGACCTGGAAATGGTGTGAAATTGAGACGTTGCGCAGCGGTCAACCCGTGATCAAACTGCATGGCGACTTGAAGGTGTGGTTTGAAGAGCGCGGTTTGCAAGTGCACATCACCGTGACCGACGAAGCCGACTACGCCGCCAGCTTCTGTGTGGTTGAAAAAGCAGGTTAAAACGGTATTTATCGTTAAAATAGGCATAAAAATGGCTTGAGCCGGCGTATTTATTTAATAGTTTGCTATATATTTTATAGTATATTCAATAATTTTAAGAATTCTAAAAACATGTCACAACACGCGCCCCTCATCATTGACGTTGCTGGTTTAAGTTTGACCAAAACTGACCGCCAGCGTCTCAAGCACCCCTTGGTGGGTGGCATCATTTTATTTGGGCGGAATTGGCAAGACCGCGCTCAGCTCACCTCGCTGTGCGCCGACATCAAACGCGTGCGCAAAGACTTGCTGATTTGTGTGGACCATGAGGGTGGGCGCGTGCAGCGCTTCAAAACCGACGGTTTCACCCATTTGCCGCCCATGCGCGCCTTGGGCGAGTTGTGGATGAAAGATGCACTCAAAGCCACCAATGCGGCAACGGCGTGTGGCTATGTCCTCGCCGCTGAGCTGCGCGCTTGTGGCGTTGACATGAGCTTCACGCCGGTTTTGGACCTTGATTTTGGTGAAAGCAGCGTCATCGGCGACCGCTCGTTTCACCGCGACCCACGCGTTGCGGCTATGTTGGCCAAAAGCGTGATGCATGGCTTACTGCAAAGCGGCATGGCTAATTGCGGTAAGCATTTTCCGGGTCATGGCTTTGTCAAAGCGGATTCGCATACCGCCATACCTGTCGACAAACGCAGTCTCAAAGCTATTTTGGCTGACGATGCCGCGCCTTACGAGTGGCTCAATACCAGCCTCACCAGCGTCATGCCCGCGCATGTGATTTACCCGAAAGTGGACGCGCGACCTGCAGGCTTCTCGGCCAAATGGCTGGGTGATGTTTTGCGGGGTCAAAGTGGGTTTACGGGGGCGATTTTCAGTGACGACCTGAGTATGGAAGGCGCTCGGCTCATTGATGGCCAACATGTCAGTTACACCGAGGCGGCCGTTGTGGCGCTGAATGCAGGTTGCGACATGGTGCTGCTGTGCAACCAATCGGTAGATGGTGGCCAAGCGGTTGACGAGTTGATCAACGGCATGGTGGAGGCGCAACTCAAAGGTCAATGGCAGCCTTGGGAGGCCAGCGACCTGCGTCGTTTAGCGCTCCTGCCCGTCACGCCTGCGCCAGAGTGGGATGCTTTGATGGTTCAGCCTGCGTACATGCAAGCCTTAAGTTTGGTACCGTGATGGAGAATTCATCTACAAACCACCCTGTTGTTAACTTGGCGCTACAAGGCGGCGGCTCGCACGGCGCTTTCACTTGGGGCGTGCTGGATACGTTGCTTGAAGATGGACGCGTCGAGCTTGAAGGCATCAGCGGTACCAGTGCGGGTGCGATGAATGCAGTCGCCCTGGCGCATGGGTATGCACAAACTTTGGAAAATGCCAAAGCCGACCCCCGTGAGGCAGCGCGCCAGTCGTTGACCGATTTATGGGAAGGTGTGGTTGAGATGGGGGCCATGTCTGAGGCGCAACGTGCGCCGTTTGACTTGCTGCTCAGCGGCTTGGGGGGCGTTCACACACCTGTAGGGCAGTGGGCCAATCAATTGTCCGACTCGGTGAGCAATTTTTGGTCATCGGCCATGTCGCAAAGTGTGTCACCCTACCAAAGTAACCCGCTGGATATCAATCCTCTCAAAGGGTTCTTAGAGAAGTTGATTGATTTTGAAGCATTGACCAAGCTCAAAACCCTCAAACTCTTTGTGGTTGCCACGTGTGTGTCGACGGGTAAAGCGGAGGTGTTCAGCGGCAAACGATTGACGGCTGATGCTGTCATGGCGTCGGCTTGCTTGCCCATCGTGTTTAAAGCCGTTGAGATTGACGGTGAGCATTATTGGGATGGCGGCTACTCAGGCAACCCCGCCATGCACCCCTTGATTTACAACTGCGTCAGCCGCGATGTGATACTGGTTCAAATCAACCCGATCAAACGTGACAAACTCCCCACCACAGCGACTGAAATTGCGGACCGCATCAACGAGATCACCTTCAACGCCAGTCTGATAGCTGAAATGCGCGCGATATCGTTTGTAAAGCGTTTGGTTGCAGAGGGCAAATTAGATGCGTCACATTACAAAGCCTTGTTGATGCACCGCATTGACGGTGGCGAAGAGCTAGAAGCGTACAACGCCGCCAGCAAAATATCGACCAAAAGAAGCATGATTCATGAGCTACGTGATTTAGGGAAAAGCTGTTGCAAAGTATGGTTGAAGGAGAAATTTGACCATCTGGGCAAGCAAGACACGATCAACATCGCACGTGATTATCTGGATGATTTGCGCATGTCAGCCAAAAAATAATCATAAGAAAAAGAAGAGAGCTGATCTGTGGGTATGAGCACGACTGAGATTTTTTTGATCGCGATGGTGCTTATTTTCAGTTTGCCGTATGTGATCTGGCGTGTTGGCAAGACGGACTATTACGCACCCTTGGTTGTGGTGCAAATCATCGCCGGAATTTTGCTAGGACCTGGTATTTTGGGGGCAATGTATCCAGACTATTACACGTTTGTTTTCAGCGCGCCGGTGGTTCAGTCACTCAACGGCATTGCGTGGTGGGCCGTGATGTTGTTTGTGATGGTTGCTGGCATTGAGTTGGATCTCAAAAAAGCCTGGGAGCATAGACGTGAAAGCACCATCACGGCTGGCTTGGCGCTCGGCACGCCTTTGCTGTTTGGCTGCATCGCAGCGATGGGCATGCTGTCTACTGCGGGCTGGATGGGCTCTCAGGCGAAGACTTGGCAGTTTGTTTTGGGCATCGGTATGTCATGTGCCGTGACGGCTTTGCCCATTTTGATTTTGCTGATGGAAAAGCTGAACATCTTGCGGCAACCCATTGGGCAGCGCATCTTACGCTATGCCAGCTTGGACGATATTGCCATTTGGGCCGTGTTGGCGCTCATTTTGTTGGATTGGACACGGGTCGGTCGGCAGATCGGCTTCTTGGTCGTTTTTGCTGTTGTGACCTTTCTTTTTCGTCAATTGATGGTCAAGTTGCAAGAAGCTGACCGCTGGTATGTCGCGCTGATTTGGCTGGCTGTGTGCAGCTTTGCGGCCGACTGGGCAGGTTTGCATTTCATGGTGGGTGCTTTTCTAGCCGGTGCGGTGATGGATGCGGTATGGTTCAATCAAGAAAAAATGGACCTGATGCGCCATCATGTGTTGCTGCTGATCATGCCAGTTTTCTTCTTGAGTACAGGGTTAAAAACCAATTGGGCTGTCGGTGGCACAACGGTGTTTATCGCGGCAGCTGTGCTGCTGTTGGCTTCCGTCGTTGGTAAACTGGCAGGCGTTCATTTAGCTGGAAAAATATTGAACTGGCAACCAGGCGAGGCATCCATCATTGCTTGGCTGCTGCAAACCAAAGCCCTCATCATGATCATTTTCGTCAACATTTTGTTGGACAAAAACATCATCACCCATGAGACCTTCACCGCATTGCTGTTGATGGCGATTGCCAGCACGATGATGACCGTACCGGTTGTTCACCCCAAACTGCAAGGCCTCAAAGCGTTGATTTTTAAGCATTAAGCTCGCTTGATGTTCAGTTAACGTCGGCATTGAGATAAGCACTTGTCCACAAAAGTGCGGGTTCATCCGTCATTTTTGGTAAATCTTGATAGGTTAAATACAAACGCAAGTCCAGCTCATATTGGTGGTAGTTGGGCTCCATATAGGTGCAGAGCTTGTAAAAGGCTTTGTCATGCTCGCGCTCTTTGATGTGCGCCAGTTCATGCACGGTGATCATTTTGAGCAGCTCAATCGGCACGTCTCTGAATAAAGTGGCGATGCGAATCTCACGCTTGCTTTTGAGCTTGTTGCCTTGCACGCGTGAGACCGTGGTGTGCGTACCCAGCGCATGTTGAATCACCTTGAGTTTGCTGTCAAAAGCGACTTTAGACAGCGGGTCTGCACCTCGTAAAAACTCGGTTTTGAGCGCCATGACATAGTCAAACAATGCTTTGTCGTTGCGAATGGTGTGTGCATCACTGTATTTTTTAAGCAGCAAAGCGCCTAGTTGGCGACTTTCAATCAAACCGCGCACCTGTGCTTGGATGTGCTCAGGGTAGGCGGTGAGGTACTTCAAGGGTTGAGGGAGCAAAGGCATACGCTTTCAATATAACATCTTGAAATCGTGCTGACAGACATCAATGTAAACACTGAAGCTATCTAATAGAATGCGATTTAAATCGTGTTTTGAAACTAAATCTAAAAGGACCGCATTATGTCTAGCGTTGGTTACCATGAACCCATTGAAGAGTTGTCTGATGAAACACGCGATATGCACCGCGCTATTGTTTCACTGATGGAGGAGCTAGAGGCCGTTGATTGGTACAACCAGCGTGCCGATGCTTGCAAAGACCCTGAGCTGAAAGCTATTTTGGAGCACAACCGCGATGAAGAAAAAGAGCATGCATCGATGGTGCTGGAGTGGATTCGCCGCAAAGATGCCCGTTTTTCTAAAGAGATGAAAGAGTATTTGTTCACCACAAAGTCACTAAAACATGACTGATTGAAAATACCAAGAGGTGGTTTAAATCACCGCTTGGCATTGACGAGCAAGTTAAACGGTAAAACTCAAACTTCTCTGCGCAGTGCCGGGAACAAAATCACGTCACGAATGCTGGGGCTGTCTGTCAGCAACATCATCAAGCGGTCAATTCCAATGCCGCAGCCACCGGTTGGGGGCATGCCGTACTCTAGGGCGCGGACAAAGTCGTGGTCGTAGAACATGGCTTCGTCATCACCGTCATCTTTGGCTGCTACCTGAGCGTGGAAGCGGGCGGCTTGGTCTTCGGCATCGTTCAGCTCGCTAAAGCCATTGCCAAATTCACGCCCTGTGATGTAAAGCTCAAAACGCTCGGTCACTTCGGGGCGGTCATCGTTGGCGCGTGCTAGCGGTGAAATCTCAGTTGGGTGCTCCATGATGAAAGTGGGTTGCCAGAGTTTATCTTCGACCAACTCTTCAAAATACATCACCTGCAAGCTGGCCAAGGAACGGGTAGAGAGTTTTTGCTTTGCCTCTGTCATGCCAATTTTGCGCAATGCGTTGGTGAGCCACAAAACATCGTCAACGCGCAAACCTGAACCATCTTCCATGGCTTGTGCTGCTTCGGTGTGTTTGATGATCGCTTCACGAATCGTCAAACGTTCAAACGGCTCATTCAAATCGACGGGAACGCCGCCGTAGGTCAAGGCCAATGAGCCCGTGGCTTTCAGCGCTACATCGCGG
>CBDUEA010000047.1:0-9022 GCA_965365965.1 uncultured Polaromonas sp.
TGTCCAAACCTGCGTCCATTTGCATGATGGTCACACCCGTTTCAGTATCTCCCGCTTCGATGGCGCGGTGGATGGGTGCAGCGCCACGCCACCTGGGTAACAAAGACGCGTGGATATTCAAGCAGCCCATGGGAGGCGCCACCAGCACCCACTGCGGCAAAAGCAAGCCATAAGCGGCGACGATCATGGCTTGCGCGCCGTCTGAGAGAGCTTGTTCAATAGCGGCCTTGGCAGCAAGCGCATCCTCTGGAAATTTGCCGTCTAAGCGCAGGCTGCGCGGTTGTGCGACGGCAATACCATGCTCAATAGCGAACTGCTTCACAGCGGAGGCTTGCAGCTTCAAGCCGCGACCTGCGGGACGGTCTGGCTGACTCAGAACCAGAGCAATCTCATGCCCTGCATCAAGCAGTTGCTGCATGGCCACCCGTGCAAACTCGGGCGTGCCCGCAAAGATCAACTTCATGCTTTTAAAAACTGCGCAGGCATGGGGCGTGATGCGTCCTTTTGCTCTTCGCGCTGAAGTTTGAGCATTTTGGTTTTGATGCGGTTGAATTTGAGTTTTGACAGGTATTCCACAAACACCTTACCCTGCAAATGGTCCAATTCGTGTTGGATACAGACGGCCAACATGTCGTCCGCTTCAATCGTTTGAAATTTTCCATTGGCATCTAAAGCAGTGACTTTGACGGCAACGGAACGCTCTACCACGTCATATATCTCTGGGACGGACAGGCAGCCCTCCTCGCCAACATGTTTTTCAGGGCTGTACCAAGTGATTTCAGGGTTGATCAGCACCAAGGGTTGATCACGGGTGTCTGACACGTCAATCACAACCAAGCGCTCATGCACATTGACTTGCGTGGCCGCCAAGCCAATGCCTTTGGCGTCGTACATGGTGTGCAGCATGTCGTCAATCAACGTTTGAATGCGTTTATCCACTGCTGCCACTGGTTTGGCAACGGTATGCAAGCGCGGATCTGGAAACGAAAGTATAGGTAATAGCATGGAATATAGGTAACCAAAGACTTCAAACTGGCTAGAGTCAAAGCTAAAAGAGGGCTAATGAGGAAAAAAAGACAACAACTATTTTACTATTCCTGTCTTATTCTTGGGTTTTGCTAAGTTTTAGATACAAAATCACACTAATTCGCTGAAAATGAAACAATGTTATCTATAAATAAAAACCTGATTCTTCACGCACTTAGCAGTCTTACTGTATCCCGTTTAGTGGCTGGCGTGCTTGCAACTTCTGTTTTAAGTGTTGGAGCTACAACGTTTCCCATTAGTTCAGTACAACAAAATACTGCACAACGCGTTGCCAGCAACGGCATAGCGCTGACTGAACTGGCGCCCAACGCACCAGACAGCTACACCGTGAAACGCGGCAATACACTGTGGGGCATTTCCAAAGTTTTCCTTAAAAGTCCTTGGCGCTGGCCAGAGCTGTGGGGCATGAACATGACGGAAATTAAAAATCCACATTTGATTTACCCAGGTCAAACTTTGTACCTGGATAAATCCAATGGTCGAGCGCGATTGACGAGCCAACGTCCTGGCCAAGGTGCAGGTAGCTTGGAGACCGTCAAACTCTCACCGCGCATCCGCAGCAGCACATTGGGTGACCCTTCTATCCCCACACTGCAAAACAATTTGATTGAACCTTTTTTGTCAGAGCCTTTGATTGTTGAGGAACTGACGCTGGACTCTGCCCCCCGCTTGGTAGCCACGCAAGAAGGACGCGTCCTTCTCAGTGAAGGCGATCGTGCGTATGCCCGCAGCGCATCAGGCACATCGTTAACAACAACCGGCAACAACCCTCGTGGTTTCCGGATTTTCCGCAATGCTACCCCTCTCAAAGACCCTGGCACCAACGAAATATTAGGCTATGAAGCGCAATACATTGGCCGCGCTAACTTGGCAAAATCAGAAGCCGTGGTACCCGCTCGAGAATCTGATAAGAAGGATGGTTCAGCAACTGCAACTGATATTATTCCGGCCACCCTTGACATAGTTCGCTCCAAAGAAGAAATTCGCGTCGGCGACCGCTTGCTGCCCGAACCGCCCCTTGAAGTCTTGAGCTACACCCCGCACGCACCGTCTGGTCCCGTCGAGGCCCGCATTGTCTCGGTCTATGGCAGCACGGTCGCTAACGTGGCGCAAAACCAAATTGTGGTTATCAACCGGGGCACCAAAGACGGCATGGAACGTGGTCATGTATTGGCAATTCAAACCAACGGTGCACGCCTTGTCGATAAAACGGGACCGAGCTGGCAAGACATCAAGCTACCCGACGAACGCAATGGCTTGTTGATGGTTTTCCGTCCTTTTGAGAAACTGTCTTACGCCTTGGTCTTGGAAGCGACGGATCCGATCAAAGTGGGCGACTGGTTGATCAACCCACGTTAACATCCTGAAACCAGCGCTGACTGCAGTGATGGAACGCGATGAACTGGCCGCGTGGCTACGACTGAGCCTGACGCCAGGTGTTGGCAACCTCAATGCCCGCAAATTATTGGCCACCTTTGGCCTGCCGCAAGCCATTTTTGAGCAACCAATCGTTGCGCTGCGGCAAATCGTCAGCCCGGCCATGGCGAACGCTTTAAAAGTTGTGCCCCCTGAACTGGAAGCGCAACTACAAACCACTCTAGATTGGCTGCACAGCGATGCCAACAGCGCAAGTCAGCGACATTTTCTAACCTTAGGTGATCCACGCTACCCTGCCTCACTGCTCAATACCGAAGATCCACCGTTGGTTTTATACTTGCATGGCCAAATCGATTTGATTGCGCAAACATCCCATCATCCTGCCAGAGACTGCATTGCAATTGTGGGTAGTCGCAACCCGACACCGCAAGGTTTGGCGAATGCACACGCTTTTGCCAAATCGTTCAGCGAAGCAGGCTTGGTGGTTGTCTCTGGCTTGGCGCTCGGAATTGATGGTGCAGCGCACGAAGGCGCACTAGAAGGTTTTGAAACAAGCCTAAAAACCAAAGAAAACACACACACGGGTGGTGCAACCATTGCCGTGATTGGAACGGGCTTGGACCGTGTTTATCCCAAAAAACATTTGCCCTTGGCACATCGTATTGCTGCGCATGGTTTGTTGATCAGCGAGTTCCCGCTGGGCACGCCACCGCTGCCGGTCAATTTTCCGAAACGCAACCGCATTATTTCTGCGTTGAGTTTAGGAACATTGGTGGTGGAAGCTGCGATGAAATCAGGCTCATTGATCACCGCACGCTTTGCGTCTGAGCAAGGCAAAGAGGTTTTTGCCATTCCTGGTTCTATTCACTCGACCAATTCGCGAGGCTGCCATGCATTGATCAAGCAAGGTGCCAAATTGGTGGACTCTGCGCAGGACGTTTTAGAAGAGTTACGCCTGCAACTCACCCCGCCACCCGTGCCTCATTCAAAATTACTGACCCAAACGACAAGGTTGACTCCTGAGGTGGCAGACGATGCGTCTGAAAAATTGGAACCCGACAATTTGGTCAAGTCTTTAGGCTACGACCCCGTGAGCATCGACGCCTTGGTCGCTCGCACTGGCTGGGACGCCGCGACTTTACAAGTGCGCTTGATGGAACTGGAGCTTGACGGTCAAGTCGCACGTTTGCCCGGCGGTTTGTACCAACGCGTTGTTGTCGGCTAATTTAAAGATCAGACAACTGCTCCAGCGTCTGGATCATCTGGATTGTGACCCGTTTTGGTGGGCGTCGCTTTGATCAAATCTTCTCGTTTGATACCCAGCCACATGGCAATAGCGGCAGCCACAAACACCGATGAATAAATACCAAACAAGATACCAATCGTCAGCGCTAAAGCAAAATAAAACAAGGTGGGACCACCAAACAACAGCATCGACAAAACCATGATCTGCGTGGAACCATGCGTGATGATGGTACGGCTGATGGTTGATGTGATCGCGTTGTCAATGATTTGGACCGTGTTCATTTTGCGGTAGCGTTTGAAGTTCTCACGGATTCGGTCAAAAATAACGACCGACTCGTTGACCGAATAGCCCAATACAGCCAGCACAGCCGCCAGTACTGAGAGCGAAAACTCCCACTGGAAGAAAGCGAAAAACCCCAAAATAATGATCACATCATGTAAATTGGCGATGATGGCAGAGACAGCATACTTCCATTCAAACCGAATCGCCAAGTACAACATGATGCCAAACACCACCATGCCGAGCGCTTTGAGACCATCTGTAGCCAGCTCTTCTCCTACCTGTGGACCGACAAAAGCGGTACGACGCAGTGTTGCGCCCGCATCATCGGCCTTCAAAGCAGCAAGCACTTTATCGCTTTGCTGTGCAGAGGTCACGCCTTTTTGCGCAGGCAAGCGAATCATCACGTCGCGTGCTGTACCAAAGTTTTGCACTTGCACATCAGCATAACCAAGGCTTTCAACCTTTCTACGTACTTTTTCAAGTTCAGCAGGTTGAGAATAGCTCACCTCCATGACTGTACCGCCGGTAAATTCAACCGATAGGTGCAATCCTCTTGAAAACAAGAAAAATACAGCTAACAAAAATGTGATCAGCGAGATGGCATTGAAAATCAATGCATGACGCATGAACGGAATATCTTTGCGAATCTTGAAAAATTCCATGACGCGTCTCCTTATTTGGTTTTAGCCACAGCAACTGCTGCGTCTGAAGATGTATCAAGCTTTTTCTCTGGCGTCCAAACAGTACCAATCGACACCGATTTGAGCTTTTTTTGCCGTCCATACCAGAGGTTGACCAAACCACGCGAGAACAGCACCGCAGAGAACATGCTGGTCAAAATACCAATGCAATGCACGACAGCAAAACCACGTACAGGGCCAGAACCAAAAGCCAGCAAAGCCACACCGGCAATCAACGTCGTGATGTTGGAGTCGAAAATCGTGGCCCAAGCACGCTCGTAACCAGTAGCAATTGCCGCTTGTGGCGATGCGCCGCCACGCAGCTCCTCACGCACGCGCTCATTGATCAGCACGTTGGAGTCAATCGCCATACCCAAAGCCAAAGCCATCGCGGCAATACCCGGCAAGGTCAACGTGGCTTGCAGCATCGACAGCACCGCCACCAACATCAACAAATTTACACCCAGTGCGAGTGAAGAAAACACGCCAAACATCATGTAGTAAACACACATGAACACCACAATCACCAAGAATCCCCAAGTTACGCTGTGAAAGCCTTTGTCGATATTGTCTTTACCCAAACTCGGGCCAATCGTGCTTTCTTCAATGATTTCCATCGGTGCCGCCAAAGAACCTGCTCGCAACAACAACGCCGTATCGTTGGCTTCTGTGGTATTCATGCTGCCAGAAATTTGCACGCGTCCACCACCGATTTCTGAACGGATAACCGGTGCGGTCACCACCTCACCTTTTCCTTTTTCAAACAACAAAATCGCCATTCGTTTGTTGATGTTTTCGCGCGTTACGTCTTTGAAAATGCGTGAACCTTTGGCATCCAAGGTCAAATTGACCGTGGCACCTTGGGTTTGACCGTCAATGCCAGCTTGCGCATCGGTCAGATTTTCACCCGTCAAGATCACCTGTTTCTTCACAATCACAGGGCGACCATTGCGCTCTAGGTAGCGCTCTGAACCAAACGGGACGGCACCACTATTGGTTTCGGCGGCTTGCCCTTCGGCCGACTCATCCACCATGCGAATTTCTAAAGTGGCGGTACGACCCAAAATATCCTTCGCCTTGGCGGTGTCTTGCACACCTGGCAGTTGCACCACAATGCGGTCAAGTCCTTGCTGTTGAATCACAGGTTCGGCAACGCCCAACTCATTGATCCGATTATGCAAAGTCACCATGTTTTGCTTCAGCGCTTGGTCTTGCACTTTGCGTGCTGCTTCAGGTTTGATGGTGGCCGTCAGTTTGTAATCCGTACCATCGGGTCCATCCGTAAGCGCCAGCTCTGGGAACTGGTCTGCAATAACCGCTTTTGCAGCTGCCATCGTTTCTTGATCACGAAACTTCACTTCAATGGTTTGACCATTGCGTGATACGCCACTGTGACGCGCATTTTTTTCACGCAAAACACTGCGAATATCGCCTGACAAAGATTCTGTCTTTTTTGTCAGAGCGGCAGGCATGTCTACTTGCAACATGAAGTGCACGCCGCCGCGCAAATCCAAACCCAGATACATAGGCGCTGCACCCATAGCATTCAGCCATGCGGGCGAACGGCGCACCAAGTTCAACGCAACCACATAATTTGCACTCGCGTTGTCAGGAACCAAAGCCTTTTGGATCGCGTCTTTGGCTTTGAGCTGTGTGTCCGTATCTTTGAACAAAGCTTTGACGGATTTACCATCAAAGGTCATTGAGTCGGGCGTCAAACCTGCTGCTTTAAGCGCGTCTTCGACCCGCAATTGCGTAGCACTGTCTACTTTGACAGAAGCTTTGGCGCTAGATATTTGAACCGCTGGCGCTTCACCAAAAAAATTCGGCAGCGTGAACAACGCTGACACCAAGAGCACGATCACGATGATCGCGTACTTCCAAACCGGATATCGATTCATGATCGCACTTTATTCAAATCAAGATTAATGAACCGCGTAAGTCGAGCTGTACGAGGTACACAAGTAATTTATTTCTAAAAATTACTTAATACTGCCTTTTGGCAAAACTTGAACGACTGCGCTGCGCTGCAATTGCACTTCAACGCCATTGGCAATTTCAAGACTCAAATATCCTTCACCCAACTTGGTGACCTTGCCCAGCAAACCACCTGCGGTCGCGATTTCGTCGCCTTTGGCCAAAGCATCAATCATGGCACGATGCTCCTTTTGCTTCTTCATTTGTGGGCGAATCATCACGAAATACAACACCACAAACATCAGCACCAAAGGCAACATGCTCATGAGGGACGATTGCATGTCACTACCTGCAGCCGCGGCAGCTGGAGCAGTTTGGGCAAAGGCTGAAGAAATAAACATAGAGACTCCTGTTTTTCGGTAATAAGTAAAAGGCTGGGGGCGTAAATGCCAACCCATGATTGTAAACGGTGGACTGAGCGCTTGCCGTACGATTAGATTGTTTCTGCAACAACGATTTTCAAGGGATGTGCAGCAGGCGATGACCCTTCTTAGCCCAGTTAGGCGTTTTTTTTGGGTTTTAGCAAAACCACCAGAGCGCCAGCACCGCCTTCAGCTGGCTTTGCTTGTACAAAAGCAAGGACTTCTTGTTTTTGAATCAGCCAACTTTTGACCTTAGCCTTCAAAACAGGCTCTTTGCCGGGTGAACCCAAGCCCTTGCCATGCACTACTCGCACGCAGCGCAATCCTAATTTGTGCGCTTCTCTGATGAACGCACCCAGCGCATCACGTGCCTGCTCTGTCCGCAAGTTGTGCAAATCGACCTGTCGCTGAATACTCCAAACACCTTGTCGCAATTTTTTTGTGACATCCAAGCCAATCCCTGGTCGACGAAAACTCAGTGCATCATCAACTTCCAACAACGTACCAACGTCAAATTCATCACTCAAGGACTCGCGCATCACCGCTTGTTCATCACGTTGCCGTTGTACAGGAATAGGCTCTGGAGGAAGCGTTTTAGTCAGAGCTTTGGGTTGGCTTGACAATGGTTTGACCACCCCAATGCTGTTGGCAAATAGGTTTTTATTGGCACGTGCCAAAGCTTGTGCCGCCAACTTCTCTGCCAACAGCGCAGCCTCTTTGGCCTGCTGTAGTGCCAACGCCTGCTTGATGTGTTTCAAATCTTCCAGAGAACGCAGCGTAGCCATACAATTCAACGGCAAATTATTTAGCCAACTTTGCAGGGCGCTGCCAATTGGCAATACTCACTTGTTTGCCACGCGCCACACTCAATGCGCCTGCTGGCGTGTTTTTGGTGATGGTGGAGCCACCACCCACCGTGCCGCCTGCTCCCAGTGTGACAGGGGCGACCAAGACGCAATTGCTGCCCACATGCACGTCGGCTTCAATCACCGTGCGATGTTTGTTGGCACCGTCGTAATTAGCGGTGATACTTCCAGCCCCAAAATTAACCCGCTCACCCACAGTTGCATCGCCTAAATAGGCCAAATGGTTGGCTTTGGCGCCATCGGCCAAGGTTGAATTCTTGACCTCCACAAAGTTGCCGATATGCACTTCGGCTCCCAAGTTCGCACCAGGACGCAGACGCGCAAACGGACCAATCAGCGAGCCCGCACCGATACTGACACCGAGTTTTTCACCGTCAATGTGCGTATATGGGTGGATAACAGCACCCTCAGCAATCAATGCATTGGTGATGCTACAGTGGGCACCTACTTTCACGCCAGCACCCAAAGTCACTTGACCTGAGAAGATGCAGTTGATATCGATTTCAACATCTTGACCGCAGGTCAAGCTGCCGCGCAGATCGAACCTGGCTGGGTCACTCAGGCGCACGCCCTGCTCCATCAAGGACTTTGCTTGACGCAATTGATAGATTCTCTCTAATTCAGCCAACTGCACAGGACTGTTGATGCCTGCTACTTGCGCTGCATCGTCAATTTTGTAAGCCACAACTTTGATGCCGTCCGCCACGGCGAACTTAACCACGTCAGTCAAGTAATACTCACCTTGCGCGTTTTTATTATCTAGCCGCGCCAACCACGGCTTGAGCAATTTGGCGGGCACGGCCATGATGCCGCTGTAGACCTCTTTGATGGCGCGTTGAGACTCAGTTGCGTCTTTTTGCTCAACAATCGCCAAAATGTCAGCCGCATCGCCAGTATTTTTGTTCTCAGCATGGCGAACAATCCGTCCGTATCCGCTTGGATCAGCAAAATCAATGGTCAAAAGTGCCAGTTTGTCGCCACCTGACTGTTCAATCAAACACTTTAAGGTGTCTGCTTGGATCAAGGGTACATCGCCACTGAGCACCAACACCACACCATCGTCGGCCAAAAGAGGCACGGTTTGCTGAACAGCATGCCCCGTACCCAATTGCGGCTCTTGCAGTGCAAATTTAAGACTAAATTCAGCTATTGCCGGCGTACTTGTTGAATCTTTAGCTATATTTT
>CBDUEA010000048.1:0-8906 GCA_965365965.1 uncultured Polaromonas sp.
CTCTAAGGTCATGTCAAATGCGCCAAATGCACTGTTGCTTGCTGAATCAAGGTAGGGCAATGGTTGGGGGTCGGTCGCCGGGCGCGTAAACGGGACACGATACGGTGCCAAAGCCTCTAAAGTGACCAACCATGGCGAGATGCTTGATGCAAAATTTTTAGACAAAAATGTTCCCAGCGGCTGATATTCCCAAGCTTGTAAATCACGTGCCGACCAATCATTGAGCAGGCAAACACCAAACATGTGCGCTTCAGCTTCTTTGATAGCGATGGATTCACCCAAGGCATTGCCTTGCCCAATGAAGAGCCCTAACTCAAGCTCGTAATCCAAACGCTTGCACGGGGCGAGATACGGTGCGCTGTCAGAATCAACGCCACCGTCTTTGATCTGACCTTGAGGACGTTTGAAGGTTTGCCCACTGACGCAGATAGATGAGGCACGGCCATGGTAACCAATCGGCACCCATTTGTAATTGGGCATCAAAGGGTTATCGGGTCGGAACAATTTACCTACGGTGGTGGCATGGTGGATGCCGGTGTAAAAATCTGTGTAGTCACCGATGCTGCAGGGCAAGGTCATCTCTGCCTGCGTTTGCGGCAGCAAACAAGCCGTGAGTGCTGCTTCTTGCGGACTCTCCGCACGCAGTGCCTGTGAGAGTGCTGCACGCAAACTGTGGCTGGCGGCAGCACCTTGCGCCATCAACACATTCAAATTGCCTTGGGCAAGTGGTTTTAGCAGTTCTTGAATCTCTGCCGGCCAATTGCCTATATCAAGCGCAAGACGCAGATCCAAAATCTGGTTACCGATTGCGACACCAATACGCCACGATTCTGTGCCTTTGGTTCGAAACCGACCAAAAGGCAAATTTTGAATTGGAAAATCAGAATCGGGCAGATTGGCTGAAGTTACCCAGCTGCGCAGGGCTGGGGCGTGCGTTTCATTGATGGCGTTGTTCATGCTTTGAAATTATCCTGAAGTTGCGCCCAGCAAGCGGCGTAGTTGTTGTCCAGCAAGCCGCTGTTCATGGCAAAGGCTGTGGGGACAAATCGAAAGCGGCTTTCAAACATAAAAGCCAAAGTGTTGTCTAACTTATGTGGTTTCAAGTCTGCTGTACTGGCTTTGCTGAAAGCATCTGCATCTGGCCCGTGCGGCACCATGCAGTTGTGCAACGAGGCGCCTCCGGGCACAAAACCCTCTTCCTTAGCGTCGTACTGGCCATACACCAAACCCATGAACTCACTCATCAAGTTGCGGTGATACCAAGGTGGACGGAAAGTGCCTTCAGCCACCATCCAACGCGGTGGAAAAATCGCAAAATCGCAATTAGCCGTACCGGGCGTGTCTGTGGGTGACGTCAAGACCGTAAAAATAGACGGGTCTGGATGGTCAAAACTGATGGACCCAATCGTCATGAAATTGGCGGTGTCGTACTTGAAAGGTACCAAATTACCATGCCACGCGACCACATTGAAGGGCGACTGCGGCATGTTTGCTGACCACAAGGCGCCACCGTATTTTTTGATGATTTCGTAGGAGCCAGTTTGCGTCTCATAGGCAGCAACAGGGGTTTGAAAGTCTCTGGCATTGGCCAAGCCGTTCGAGCCAATGGGCCCCAACTCAGGCAATCTGAAGTGCGCACCGTAGTTTTCACACACATAACCACGCGCTCCACCATCAACTGAAGCGTCGGGCAAAGCAACCTTAAACGCCACGCCGCGTGGCACCAAAGCAATTTCACCGGGCTTAACGTCTAGAACACCCATTTCAGTGGTGATGTGTAAACGCCCCTGCTGTGGGACAAACAACATCTCCCCGTCGGCATTCACGCAGGCACGGTTTTCCATCGAACGGTTCACCACATACACATGGGCAGCTATGCCTGTTTGCGCGTCGGCATCGCCATTGGCCACCATAGTGCGCAAGCCATCTACAAAGTCTGTGGGCTCAGTTGGTATGGTGCATGGGCTCCAGCGCATGGGTTCAGGCGGGGTGGCCACACCTTGGGCGGCACCTGTCGTCCAACTTGTTTGCTTATAAGCTTGATAACGACCTATCACCACCGAAGGTTGCTTGCGGTACATCCACGTGCGCTTGTTGTCGGCTCTAGGTGCTGTAAAAGCTGTCCCTGAAATCAGTTCTCCGTACAAATCATGCGCCACACGTTGTGGGCTATTGCGACCCACAGGTAAAGCGCCAGCAACCGCTTCAGTGGCAAATTCATTGCCAAAACCAGTTTGATATTTCAATAGATTCATTTTATCTCGCGCAAGCGAATAGGTTCAAACAGCAGCTACGGCTTTAGCCAAGGTGTTGGTGCGTGCTAAGGCAATCGCTTCGCTGAGTAATGCACGGTCACCCACATGGTTGGCCAAAATGAGCACCAATTTACTTGTCAACATATCCGCTTGCTCGTCGTTCAGATCGCGCTGGCTGTCAATCAGTTCTTGGTAAAACCCATCCGGGTCGGTGATATTTGGTTGTCGGTTCAAAAGTTGGGGAGTAGGCATGGTGTAGGTATCTTTCAATGGGCGCCAAGGCAACGGCGCATAGCGGCTTGAATTGTGGCAGCATCAAAACTGCGCCACCGCGCAGCGACATAGTGATCAGGGCGTATCAAATACACAGTTCCTGGCTGGCCATCGTAGCGTTGTGCCAACAATCCTTCAATATCTTCAAGCGCATGAGCGCCTTGACCCACTGACAAAATGCGCGCAACGACTTGACCTTGCTGAACGTTTTGTACCGCTGGCGGTGCGCCAAAAACCAATAGCGTAAAACCGTTGACGGCAATCGGGTCAGCAGCCAATACATTCAGAAGCCAGGTGGTTTGACCCGCAAAGCGCACTGGGGCATCAGCGCAATTGGTACCCGGCGTCATTTTTCCACTGAACGTCGCTTCATCAGGCGTGTTGAGTGATGAAAGTCGGTACGGTGTGGGGGTCGACAAACGTCCACTGTTTACCAAGGGGCGCGCAAAGGTTTCCGTCTCAGCCAACTCCAGCACAGCATTGCGGTAGCGCAAACTGGCACGACTTTTTGGCGAGATGAAATCCGTTGAGCGTGTGGAGTTGAGCAAGTTGTCATCTGCTGCAAAAGCGCGTTCTTCGTGGTAGCTGTCCATCAATGTTGCAGGCGCAGCGCCATCCAGCACCAGCTTGAGTTTCCACGCCAAGTTATCAATGTCTTGCACACCCGTGTTGGCACCGCGTGCGCCAAAGGGCGAGACTTGGTGCGCCGCATCGCCCGCAAACAACACGCGACCGTAGCGCAGTTGGTCAATGCGTCTGCAAGCAAACTGATAAACCGACACCCACTCCAACTCAAACTGTGCGTCAGGCCCCAGCATCGCTTGGATGCGCGGAATCACATTTTCAGGCCGTTTTTCAACCTCAGGATCGGCATCCCAGCCAAGCTGAAAGTCAATACGCCAGACGCTGTCGCATTGCTTATGCAAGAGCACCGATTGGCCACGGTGAAACGGTGGGTCGAACCAAAACCAGCGTTCGGTCGGGAACTCAGCCTTCATCACCACATCAGCAATCAAAAACCGATCTTGAAAGAACTGGCCCGTAAAATCTGCCCCAACCATGCGCCGCGTGTCGCTGTTCGCACCATCACAAGCTACAACCCAGTCTGCTTCAACCGTAAAAACGCCATCTGGCGTTTCCAGGGTCAAGCTCGCATGGTCGTCTGCTTGATGCAAACTGATGAGCTTATGCTTCCAGCGCAGATCGACCAAGGGGTGGTTCTGACAGGCTTCAACCAAGGTCTCTTCAAGGTAGTACTGTTGCAGGTTGATCATGCCAGGCATCTTGTGCGCAGCTTCGGGCAACAGGTCAAAACTGTAAACCAAATCGTCTTTCAAAAACACCTTACCCACTTGCCAACGCACACCTTTGTCCACCATGCTGTCAGCCACACCCAGACGGTCCCAAATTTCCAGAGACCGCTTGGCGTAGCACACGGCACGTGAGCCGATGCTGACGGTGTTGTTGTCGTCCAACAGCACGACGGGTATGCCGCGTTGCGCACAGTCCAGCGCAGCGGTCAGACCGATGGGGCCCGCCCCGATGATCACGACGGGGTGACGTTTGAGTACCCCTTCGCGCTGTTCAGCACTTTGTACGTAGTCGAACTCGGGGTAGTTATAGGTTTTTTGAATCACTTGTGCCATTTTTTACCCCAATTCCGCCTCATGCATCCACTTGGCATGGTTGGGTGCGCGCTTGGTGCGAGACCATTCTTCCAGCATTGGCCACTTCACGTCATCGAGTTTTTTGTACATCTCAGGTGTGCCAACATCGGCAACCAACTCTAAGCGATGACCGTTGGGGTCGAAGAAGTAGATTGACTTGAAAATCGTGTGATCCGTCACACCGATGACATCAATGCCTGCGGCTTCAAGCCTGGCCTTGGAATCGATCAAATCTTGAACGCTGCCCACTTTAAACGCAATGTGCTGCACCCACTCTGGGGTGTTGGTATCGCGGCCCATGGCTGGGGAGTTCGGCAACTCAAAAAAAGCCATCACATTGCCACTGCCCGCATCCATGAACAGGTGCATGTACGGGTCTGGTGCGTGGGTTGAGGGCACTTTGTCTTCGGCAATGGCCAAAACAAATTCCATACCCATATGCTTGCGATACCACTCCACCGTTTCTTTGGCATCGTGGCAACGGTATGCAACGTGATGAATGCGTTCAATTTTCATGGCAGTCTCCCTCTTTCTTAGCGTTTAGAAATTAGCGTTTTAAAAACTCGTGATTTATTGGTTTTCCAAAGCTTTCCACATTTCAATGTCGCGCTCTGCAGTCCAAATACGCGGGTCGGTGTATTTCGTGGCTTCGTCATAGGCGCGCGTCACGTCAAACGGCATGCAGTGGTCAAAAATGACCCACTTGCCGTAGCTTGGACGCAAGCGGTTGATGGTTTCGTTGTAGACCGTGTTCAGATCTTTACCAGCCTTCGCGCCGGCTTGTACGCTAGCGTACAAATCGGATACAAATGCACGAGTTTCAGACAAACCTTGACTCACCTGCGCTGGCGTTTGCAAACGGGCACCCCGGCCGGGAACAAATTTTTCAGGCTTCAAAGCGGCTATCGCATCCAGCGTCGCTGGCCAGTCTTTGAAGTAAGCGTCACCAGCATACGGCGTAGCGCCAAACTCGACCAAATCGCCACTGAACATGATTTTTTGCTGCGGCAACCACGCCACCGTGTCACCCTTGGTGTGGCCACGGCCCAATTGCAATAGTTGCACTTCCAACTTGCCCAGCCAAATAGTCATCTTGCCAGTGAAGGTCATGGTTGGCCACGTCATGCCATTGGGCACGGACTCGACGGCGTTGAACAAACGTGGAAAACGACCAATCTCGCTGGCTTTGTCTTGTTCGCCACGTTCCACAATCAAGTCGTAGGTGTCTTGGCTGGCAATGATTTGCTCTGGCTTGTAGGCACTGGCACCCAGCACGCGCACGGCGTGGTAGTGGCTCAACACCACGTATTTGATGGGTTTGTCCGTCACTTCACGGATGCGACGAATCACATCTTGTGCCATCACAGGTGTGGCTTGGGTATCGATCACCATCACCGCATCATCACCAATGAAAATGCCTGTATTGGGGTCGCCCTCAGCGGTATAAGCATAGGCGTTGTCTGAGAGCTTTTCAAAACTCACTTTTTTGACATCTAAGTCGGCTTGGCTGGCGAAAGCTTTGGTGGACGGTGTGGTGGTCATGGTTCTTTCTCGTTGGTAAGTTGATGTGAATTAAATATGTTTGCGTTAACTTTGAATTTCTGAATTATCTAATTTATTTGTCTATGTTTAATTTTTAGTGAATCTTAACCATAAAATTCATCATTGTCTAATTAATTTTCTCAAAGTAAACTTCAAACATGACAACGACGCTCTCTCCTGCCCCTGAAATCAAAGCCGAATCCACCAAACAACGTGGCATTCAGAGCATGGAAGTAGGGGGCCAACTGCTTTTAGCCTTGGCGCAGCACGGTAGCCCCATGGCTTTGAAGGACCTAGCCCGTGATGCCGGCATGGCTCCTGCTAAGGCGCATCCCTACTTGGTGAGTTTTAACAAACTTGGACTCATCGTGCAAGACGTAGTTAGCAGCCACTATGGGCTGGGACCCTTAGCCATGCAGCTGGGTTTGATCAGTTTGCAACAATTTGACCCCGTACGCTTGGCCACAGCCCATTTGGCTGAACTGGCACAAGAGTTCGATCACACGGTCGGTATCGCCGTGTGGGGCAACCGCGGGCCGACCATCGTGCGGATTGAAGAATCACCGTCTTTGGTGCACGTGACTATGCGCCACGGCACGGTGAGGAGCTTGCGAAACACCGCCTCTGGGCGCTTGTTTGCCGCTTATTTACCCAAAGAGACGGTGCTAGATGCATTGAACGAAGAGCGCGCTTACGAGGAGAGGATGCAGAGCGCTAAAACGCCGCAACTCGCTGGCATAGACCCTGCTTTTCAAAGACTGCTCGAAGAAGTCAGACATAACGGGCTCAGTACCGCCGTGGACTTGATCTTTCCTGGCGTCAGCGCCTTAGCCGCGCCTGTGTTTGACGAGTCAGGCAAGTTGGTGCTGAGCCTAACCGCCATTGGTCCCAGTGGTTTGTTTGATGCGAGCCTGCAAGGCAAGATCGCCACCCGTTTGCGACAGCTCGGACAAGACCTGTCACAGCGCTTGGGGCACCGTTCTAGCTGATTCAATACCATTCAATCGGATGCAAGATATTAAATTACTACATATTTAATAGCAAACTATTGAATAAATACGCCGGCTAGAAGCAAATTTACCCTCTAAAAACACTAAAAGCCGCAATCTGCGGCTTTTAAACATTGCAGCGAACGGCTATTGGCTAAAGTGAATGAAACTTAGCGGAACTTAGCTTGTGGCACGGTTTTCAAATCATCGTCCAAAGAACTGATGTATTTGGACATTTCTTTGAGTTCGTTGTTGTTGAACTGCTTGGCCATGCCTGCCATCACGCCGTTCGAGCGACCAACCATAGGATTGTTTTCAGTTTTGTAGGCTTTGAGGGCGACGAATAGGTAGTCTGCATGCTGACCCGCAATTTTCGGGTAGCTTGGGTCAATCGGCTTGGCAAAGTTTTCACCGTGGCAAGCCACACAACCACCCTTTTTCAACAAGGCGTCCACTTGGGCACTGGGTTCTTTGCTTGGTTTAGCCGGTAAAACCGCACCTTCAACGACGCCCAACTTGCTGTAGTACGTCGCTACGTCAGCCATGTCTTGATCGCTCAAACTTTCGGCAATGCCACGCATGGTCGGGTGTTTACGCTCGCCTTTTTTGTAAGCATTCAACGCTGAAACGATATATTTCTCGCCTTGACCAGCGATTTTAGGAACTTTGTAAATTTCTGGGAAACTGGCTTGGTAGCCCGCAATACCGTGGCAGCCGATACACATGGCAATTTTGCCTTGAGCCGCTTTGGCATCGCCCTTGATTTCTTGGGCACTGACCTTGTTACTTACCGTGAAAGTCACGAAAGCGACAGCAAAAGCGGATAGCGTAGACAAAAACTTGTTCATTTTTCGAGCACAATCTGATGAAATAATCTAACAAAGGTTTGAGCTGCATCAAGTAAGAGCCGCTAACTTTTTGATTATATCCGCGACAAATAGACTTTACCAACACACTGATTAACCCTAAATGAAATTTACAGGCTCACAAAACTACGTCGCCACCGACGACTTGATGCTTTCCGTCAATGCCGCTGCTACCTTGCAAAAACCCCTCTTGGTCAAAGGCGAGCCCGGAACCGGCAAAACCATGCTGGCCGAAGAAGTGGCTACGTCTCTAGGCTTGCCTCTGTTGCAATGGCACATCAAGTCCACCACCAAAGCCCAACAAGGCTTGTATGAATACGATGCAGTGAGCCGACTGCGTGACTCGCAACTCTCAACCGTGGACGGTGGCGAGAAAGTTAAAGACATCAACAACTACATTGTCAAAGGCGTGCTGTGGCAAGCCTTCACAGCAGATCAACCCGTCGCGCTGTTGATTGACGAAATCGACAAAGCCGACATTGAATTCCCGAACGACCTGTTGCGCGAGATTGACCGCATGGAGTTTTACGTCTACGAGACGCGTGAGCTCATCAAAGCCAAGCACCGCCCGCTGGTGTTCATCACCTCCAACAATGAAAAAGAGCTGCCAGATGCGTTTTTACGCCGTTGCTTCTTTCATTACATCAAGTTCCCAGACGCGACGACGATGCAAAAAATCGTGGATGTGCACTTCCCGGGTCTGAAAAAAGAGCTGCTCAACGCGGCGATGAAAACCTTCTATGAAGTGCGCAACCTGCCCGGGTTGAAGAAAAAGCCATCGACCAGCGAGTTGCTGGATTGGCTCAAGCTTTTGGTCGCCGAAGACATCAGCCTCGAAGCGCTGCAAAGCAAAGACGACAAAGTGGCAATTCCCCCCTTGGTTGGCGCGCTGCTGAAAAACGAGCAAGACGTGACTCTGTTTGAAAAACTGGTGTTCATGCAAAGCCGTAACCGTTGATTCGCTTGCGCAAAATCAATTGTTTCAAATATGGCCACTAAAAACAGCGATAAAACCCTCAAACAACTCTTGATGGAGGGTTTGTCAGATGCGCTTGGCTTCGTTATTGGCTTTTTTGTTTGCTACGGCGTAGGAACCTTGCTGGGTTTTGACATGAACGTTGCCGGTAACACAAGTACGACAGGCATCCTGCTCGTGGGGGCTATGCTTGTTTGCGGCGGCTCAGGACTTAGATTAGCCCGGATATGGCGCAATAAATAAGCTTTTAGCTATTTTATATATAGCATGATATACGGCAAATTGATGATTTTATAATATGACTTTTGTAGAACCCATCACCTTAAACGCCCGTGGCG
>CBDUEA010000049.1:0-8844 GCA_965365965.1 uncultured Polaromonas sp.
GTCAAACGATGTGCCGCTTTGTCGCGCTGCGCAAGGCGAGCCAGTAAAAGCGCGTCGGCAGAGCCCGTTGGGCGGGGCAGGGTGTAGCGTTTGCCGAGGGAGAGCTTGGGTAAATCCATTGAGCCTTAAAACTATTCGATGATTGTCGAGTTTGGTGTCACTTTATACAGTATTGCATTTTAGAATAGCCTCATGACAAATGCCCCATCGACTGAAAAGAATCCCAAAATTTGGGCGGTAATTCCCTGCGGCGGTACGGGTACACGGGCTGGTGGCGACATACCCAAACAGTACCGAGTCATCGCTGGCAAACCCATGGTGATGCATACATTGGCCGCTTTTGGCCGGGTGGTGGACTTGTCGGGCATCGTGCTGGCTACGGCCGCCGACGATGATTTTTTGAGTGAATTGTTCCTTGATGCTTTTTTTATAGCTGCTGATGCAGGAAATACGCGGGCTAAGACGGTTTTTAGTGCTTTAAATCGACTCAAAGAGCATGGTGCAGCAGACACAGACTGGGTGCTGGTGCACGATGCAGTGCGCTGTTTGGTCACACCTGAGCTTATTTACAGCTTGATTGAAGCTTGCCAAAACGATGCGGTGGGCGGTTTGTTGGCGCTGCCCTTGCCGGATACCTTGAAGGTTGAGCACGCAGGGCGCTCGACGGATACCTTGGCGCGTGACGACAAATGGTTGGCGCAAACACCGCAAATGTTCCGCCTCGGGGCACTTTGGAACGCGCTGGACGTGGTGGGTGACTTGTCCCATTCGTTTGTGACGGATGAATCCAGCGCCATCGAGCGCATCGGTTTGCAGCCCAAATTGGTGCGGGGTAGTGCCCAAAACTTCAAAGTGACTTACCCTGAAGACTTTGCCTTGGCCGAGGCGGTGCTGATGGCCAGAGCCTTGAAAAACTGACTAGTAAATGGCATACAACGCTATCGGAATTTGTAGCTTGAAAACACTGCCCTGCCCAAGCTTGGATTGCACAAGGATGTCTGCCCCTTCAATGCGTGCAACTAGTTGCTTGACAATCGCCAAACCCAAACCGAGGTTTTCATTCTTGATGTCGGAGTGGTTGACTTTGTAAAACTCGGTAAATATGTGATCTTTGACGGTGTGCTCAATGCCAATGCCTGTATCCCATACCTCAAAACGCAGATGCGTCTTTGTTTTCCTGACGCTGACCAGCACCCCACCGGTGGCGGTGTAGCGGATGGCATTGGTGATCAGGTTGCTCAAAATACGGATCAGGTAGAGCGGCTCTATTGTGACAAAGCCCTTCATCGGTTTGAATCGAAGATGTAAATTTTTAACGGCGGCAATGGGCTCAAAATGTAAGGCCAGATTTTGAAAGGTCTCCTTGATATTGACTTTGGTCTTTTCTAAATACATATCTCCAGCATGCATTTTTTGAAAATCAAACAAGGTGTTGAACATGGCGTTGATCGCATTGCATGATTGTGAAATTTTTGGTAATAACGTGTCTGCCCGCTTGGGGTCATCGATCAGCATCTCGGTGTAGATTTGCATCGCGTAAACGGGCTGGCGCAGGTCATGTGCCGCCGCCGAATAGAACTGCTGGATCACCGAGTTGGCACCTATGAGTGCCTGCTGCTCCAAACGCAATTTTTCTTGGCTGTCGCCCAATGTGGCAATCAGCTGTAGCTTTGAATATTCAAAACCTAATCGTTCTTTGTACATCTGATGGAATTGACTCCCCACGATCACCAACAAATACCAGGTCATTACAAGATACAAGGTGAATCCGGAGAATAGCAACAAGTCTCGTTCACTGTGTGAACTTAAAATCCAACGGAGTACGCCCGACATGAAAGGCAAGACAATCACAATCGCAGAGCCGATGTGCATAACGCGTCGATTCACATGGGTGCGAGAAATAGCCAAAAACATCAAGGCGTTCAAGATAACAATGCTCATAACGCGGGGGACATCGGGCAGCCATAGTTGTGACAACACGGTTGATAAGCTCCAAACCACGCACAACACATACCAAGCAATTTTGTAGCGTTTTAAAATTCGCGTCATTTCAGCGCTTATCACATTGGGTTGGCTCTCCAACAGTTGGTTGTAGCTGCTAACCAAGGTCATGATCCAAAAATAGACACCGATCGTCAATGACATCCAGGCGATGACTAAGCCAACGGGTGCGTATTGGATAAGCAGCGCAGTGGTTGCCAGGACAAAAAAGCTGACGACATAATACTTTCTGGGCTGCAATAGCCTGCGACTGGACTCTAGCGTGATCCACTCGACTTTGGATGGCAGAACCGTTGGCTTGGCATCCAATAGTGTGGGTGCTGTTTTAATGAATTCAGGCTGCTGTTGCATGAAATCAACGCTTATTGCTGCCGTGACGGGAATTCGTGTCGATGTATGCGGATAGTGGCACCCTGAATTTAAAAACACTGCCGCGACCGACGCGGGATTGCAATGTAACGCTTGAACCCTCTACAAAAGCTGCTAGACGTTTGACAACTGACAGTCCTAGCCCAAAGCCTTCATCGGCGCTGGATTGTTCGTTGACCTTAAAAAATTCTTTGAACACATGGGTTTGCTGCATAGGATCAATGCCTATGCCCGTATCCCACACTTCAAAACTGATGCTGTGTTCATTTTTTCTCATGGTAAGCAAAACACCGCCATGGTTGGTGTACTTGATCGCATTTGAAACCAAGTGGTACAAAATACCTTTGAGCAAAGCTGGGTCTGATTGCAGAAATCCGCTGGTTGGGAGCACCCGCAGTTCGATGTTTTTGGCATGGGCTAAAGGTTGATAGTTCTTTTTAACATCTTCAAATACATTAGCCAAATCGATAGATTGCAGTGATACGCTTATTTGACCAGCGTGGATTTTTTCGAAATCAAAAAGTGAGTGAAACAAGGCGTTGATGGCTTTGCATGCTGCCTTGATTTTTGGCACCATCGTGAGCGTCTGCGTCGGGTCATCAGAAACCAAATCCGCATAGACATTCAAGGCATACACTGGTTGACGAATATCATGCGCGGCGCTGGAGTAAAAACGTTTGATCGTTTCATTCGCATTCAACGCCACTTGTTTTTCATGCTCTAACTGTTCCGTTTTTCGACGCAAAGATTTGATCAACTCATTATTACGATGTTGCAAAATGACATCGCGTTTAAATGAGTAATAAAACCGATTGTCTAAGACCCGAAGCACAATCCAAAAAACAATCAGCACGATGAGATGCACGTATTGAATTTCCGGGCTGTTGAAGTGGTGGACAAAACCAATCTTCCACATGACACCCACTATTTGCGTTCCCATCAAAACATTGATAAATTGACTAGCAATTTTTCGATGCGGCGTCAGGTTGTGCACAGCCGCAAAACCGACAATATTTAACACCATGAGACAAACATATTGATTCTGAACTGGAATATCTAGGTTAACCAACCAGTCAGAGCTGCCCCAAATGAATGCCGTTAAAGCCCAAAATACACTGAATTTGAGAATGTAGGCCGACTTGACCTCTAAGCCAGCCTGCGCTAGTTGCTTTCTGCCAAACGCTTTGATAATGATATGAGCTAACAGTGCACCCGCCGACAAAAGAAGCCACGTCAATACAATCCAAATATTGACGTGCATGTACAACATACTCACGACCAGCAGCATGCCCATGACTGCAAGACCATTTGTACCTCGCCGTTCTTGCAAAATCAACCGAATAGATTCACTCTCTACCCAACGCAATTCGCTCTCGTTTCGGAATTTATTGGACGGCACGCTATTCATCTTTCGGATTGTTTTCTAAGAAGGCAGCACATCAAAAAAGAGAATGCTTATTCGGTGTGAATTTGTGAGTTTAGTTACTTATTTAAAGCATAAATTGTAAGAGCTTTAGCTGTTCGATATTTGTGCGTCCATCTTCATAGCTTTTTATCTTAATAAAAGACATTTCTGTACTATATCAAGTCAACAGGATACCAATGGCCTTGTTCGTATCTTTCCAACAACGCCTTATCGAATCGCCATAAGTACAACCAACCGTGTTCAATCAGTTGCTGAATAACAGCATGTTTGTTGATGACGTTTGCAATAACCTTCTGAGACGCATCGATAACCACCGTCAAGCGCAAAGGTTCATGCATCCAGCGTTTGCCGTCATTTAGAGATTGGCGCGACAAACCGATCCGCAAATCGCCGCCATTGCCTTCAAAAACACCTATGTTCCCGCCCACAACATTGTGCAGAAGCTTGTTACCGCTGCCCAAGCGCTGAGGATCGACAGTAGATGCGTTGTATTGCCAGTTAATCCAATGGGTCACCAGCATGGGTGCGGTCATCAGTAGTTCTAAGATGCTACCGTCCGCATCTTGGCTCTCTTCATAATCGTGCAAGAAGCTACGACCGGCAAGGTCTAAGTTCTTGGTGCGCTGACGCGGTGCGATGATGAATGACGCATTGCCAGCCAAGCCCCATTCGGGTCTAGTTTGGGCACCGTCATTTGCACGGCGGCGTAGTTGTTTCAGCTGATCGCTAGGTTCAGCAGTCCCATTGAGCCCCAACTGTGGCGCTCTTTCTTGCCGCACCAAGCGGCCAGCTTTTACAAATACCTGCTGCAAGCTGTCCCAACGCTGCCGAGCAGTCTCTGGCAATAAATCGATATCAAAGCCTTCAATCTCATCCGTCGTGGTGTTGTGCAAAGCAGCTACAAACCAAGTTTTTAGCGGAATGACAACGCCTTTCTCGCGCATGGCGACTCTGACCGTACTGTCGTTCAGTAATTGAGCCAAACTGCGCGCATTGACTTCGCCTGTTTGTCCGCAACATGCGCCGCAATCCAATGCAGCGGCATGGGCATTGTTGGAGGTTTGACTACCATGACCCACTAACAGAACCAAGGGAGCAAAATAATGCTTCAAGCCAATCGCATGAAGCACGCCCATAGCCAACGACACTTTTTGGTCAAGCGTAAGACCGACGATATGAGGACGACACAGCGAGCGGTATTTGGAGGGCAGTCCAGACAAGTCATCGCGCTGCCTGGCAAGTTTTGCCGGATTCAACCATTGCCCAAGCTTGCCAAGATAGCCAATACCTGCCGTTTCTACAAACGAAAAAGCCGCACTTGGCCAGCGGCTTGCTGATAGCCATTGGTTAGATATACCAAAACGATCCAGTCTGGCCTGGCTCGCAGCACCTTGCATGGTCTCATCGCTTGCATTTGAAGCTGCATCAGCGGCAACCATGTGGTCTGAAACCTCCATCGTCGGCTGCAGCAGTCCCGGAAGCTGGGGTCGTCTTGCCTGGGTTGCCAGCGGGGTATAGGCGACTGGCAACCCAAAGAAACCTGCAAAACCAATGGTTTGGATCGATGGTGACACAGATTCAAGCGCGCGGCGCAAAGGCTCACTGCGCACATCAATGCAAAAAGCAGCTTGTACGTCGATTTTTTGGGTGCCCGATGGCTCATCAACAGTCCGCATGAGCTTGCTTGCCAGCTGCCGTTGATAGCCTGTCTCTAACGCCACTTGCCATATCTCGTCGATCAGAAAGGCTTCTTCGGTCTGATGTAAAACCATGGGCGCATGATTCCATGCATTTTTCAGTTCGGTAAAAGCGAGTCTGGCTGACGCGTTATCCTTGCATTCCAACAAAATGGCACCCCAAGCCAGCCGAATGGCCAGCAGTTCGCGTAGGTTGTTGTCTTCGCCACCCTCCAAGCGCGCTTGCCAACCCAGATAGGCACACCAAGAGGCCCAACCGTTCACGGTCAGCAGAACAGCTTCTAAGTAGTCGGCCCATACTTCTGGTGGCAGACCTAAGCGTTGCATTACCCAGCGTTCAGCCTCTTGTGCCGTGTCAGGTAAGGCCTTCAGTGCTCGCCCAAGTTCAGGCAATCCCATGAGCACACCGATGCCATGGTCGTGTTGCAACGTATCGCGCCAGAAAGCATACAAGCCTTGCGACCGTGTTGGTTGCCAGTCAGCCTGATGCTCATCAAAGTAGGCTGCGCAGGTCTGGCTAACTTGGTGTGTGATGGCTTGCCGCCATGAAAGTCGGCTCTCGCGCTGAGGGTCGTTGTCTAAGACATCAATCAGCAAGGGCAAATGTTGAAGCTTTTCACTGCTGTGCAAGGCCTCTAAACAATGCGCAGGGCTTAAGCCGGTCGAACTTGCTTTTTGAAAACTTTTCAATGCTACATCCAAATCTAACGGGCTGATGCGGCCTTCATCCCAAGCCTGTAACTGGCTACTGCGTTGCGGGAACACATGGATACCCGCCAGCACCGCCATGCGTGCCGCTACTTTGCGAATAGGCAGACCTATGCGCGACCAATGCGGGTTGACGGCGATGGCTCTGTCCAATGGCCACGCTGGCGCAATGGCTTGGCAAGCTTGGGCGCATGCCGCTTCAATTTGGCTGTTTAGCGTTGCATTTGAAATTGAATCCGTTTGAGCTAAGAGGTTATCTTCAGCGTTCGATTCCAAGCAATCGTTCATTGTGTTCATCATAGTTTTTTCCAAGAAGAGGCGTTATTTCGGTATTTCAGCTACAGCCAATGATGTCGGCAGGACATTCAGTTGGTGTGTTGACAGGGGCGTCCAGCGGGTTGGCCAAAGTTTCAAAACGAAACGTGTGTAGATTTCATCCACATAAAAACCGGCATAGCTCATGCGTCGCCAAGCTTCCAGTTTCTGCGGACGCACTTGAAGAACCAACAAAAAAAGATACAGCATGGTCATCCCGATCAGTGCAATCACACCGAGCGTGTCGTTGGGTACTTCCTTCAAACCCAAGGGCAGGGCATGTGCCAGCAAGGCCACTGCCGTCAGACCCGAGATCATCAGCAGACCGACAAGACCCTGCAGGCAAAACCTCCTAAAACTGCCTTGCCATGCCGGTAGCCAGAGCAAAGGCGCCCAAGCCAAGCCCAGTACGACACTCCACCACCAAGGCCAAGCTGCGTTGTTGATAACCAATTGCACCAGTAAAACCACCGGTACTGCAATGATTGGAGCTACTAAGAGACTCAGTGACGCAGGTTTCATGTTGCCTCTCATGACTTGTAAGCGCGTCTGCCGCACGACCGACGAAGCTGAGAGAAAAGCATGCGCCTTATAAAGTGAATGTCCCATCAGATGCAGTGCCGCAAGCGTATACAGACCAAGTCCACACTCGACCAGCATAAAACCCATTTGGGCGACGGTGGACCAAGCCAGACGCACCTTGATACTGATGCGCGTCAACATCACCAACCCCGCCAGAACTGCCGTGCCTAGTCCAAAAGCGAGCAGCAGTACGCGTGCCAGCATCGCATGTTCAAGCAAAGGCGCAAACCGGATCAGCACATAAGCACCCAAATTGACAATGCCCGCGTGCAACAATGCAGAAACAGGTGTAGGCGCTTCCATGACTTGAATCAGCCAGCCGTGGACGGGTAACAGTGCTGTACGCAAAATTACGGCCAGTACAAGGCAAACTGCACTTATTTGTAGTGACATAGACATACCCACAGTACCAATATGCGCCCACAGATCGGGGAACGAGCCACTCCCCACATCCATCCAAGCCAAGATGGCAGCGCCAATGAGCAAGAGGTCAGCCACCCGATCCGAGATCCGTTTTTTGTGTGCCGCCAACAGTGCAAAAGGCCGGTCTGGATAAAAGCACAGCAAATGTTGCAAAGCTACCCCTACCAAAGCCCAAGCTGCTATCAAGACCACCCAGTGATTTGCCAGTAACAGCAAGTGCACAGCAGCCAACACAGCCGCCAAAGCCACGATATAGCGCCGTTGATTAGCTTCACCGTCCAGATAACGTGATGAAAACGCTGCAATCACGGTCCCCAGCAGCTGCACCATCACAGCCAAAACAGCGCAAAGCGTATTGGTAGTAAGCCAAGCACGCAAAACAGGTTCGTCTTGACTTGCCCAGACTGCCACCAAAGTGCACGTCAAAGCTGAGCTCGACAAGACCATGAAATTTCGCCACAGCCGACAGTGCTCCGCTGCCGGCCGCAGGAAAAAAACCATGCCAATCAGCATCAATACGCCCGCCGTCAAATATAAGTAACTCATCACATATCCTCTTGGTCTTTTTAATTGATGGTGCGAGTTTGACGATTGCAATTCATTCTGTAAAATACATTGATAAGAACGTTTTAATATCAAAAACAGAACAATGAAATTAGAGCAACTGAATTTTCACCATCTTTTTTATTTCTGGCGGGTTGCCAAACTGGGGCATTTGACCCGAGCAGCTGAAGATTTGCACACCTCACAATCTGCGCTTTCAGCACAGATTCGCCAGCTGGAGGAGCGCTTGGGCGAGGTCTTGTTTAGCCGAGAAGGGCGCCGACTGGTGCTGACCGACACCGGGCAACTGGTGTTGGCCTACGCTGAAAACATCTTTGGCTTGAGTCAAGAAATGTTGGGTCGCCTGCAAGGGCGCAGCGAAGGGATGACGCGAATTCGCGTGGGCTCTGTGGCCACGCTGTCGCGCAATTACCAAGAAAACAGGATTCGCCCCTTGTTAGCCGACCCATCGGTGGTCTTGACATTAGAGTCAGGCTTGCTGGATAACCTGTTGACGCGTTTGGTTCAACATCAACTTGATGTCGTTTTTGCCAATGAAACCGTCCCTTCTGACCTCAACCGCCCCTTGCATTGCCACTACCTTGGCAGTCAAGCCATCTCCTTGGTCGGCGCTGCGCATTTGTGGAAACCCCACAGCCTGCGTTTGCCGGATGATTTGGACGGGCTGGACATCGCCTTACCTGGGCCACGCAGTGCACTAAGAGGACAGTTTGATGCTTTATGTGCCTCGGCTGGTGTGACGCCAAGGTTGCGGGCCGA
>CBDUEA010000050.1:0-8821 GCA_965365965.1 uncultured Polaromonas sp.
ACTTGATGCGCTTTGTCTACCGTATCAACAAAGGGTAGGCGGATGTGGCGGGGCTGCATCTCAAATTGCGCCAAAATAGCGTTGCCAAAGGTCTCAGCTGTGATACCAGTGCCATCGGAGATAAAAAATACGGTGCGGTCTGACATGGATGATATTATCCTTAGATAATTCCTTAAATTTCCCACATTTTTCAATGCAAGCTGTTTTGTTAGCCTCCGAGCACTACAAACAACAACAAAAGCACGCCCTGCAAGCTGCTTGCATGTGGAGTTGCGCCTCTTGCCATTTAGAGCCTACGCGCACTCAAACGGTTTTAAACTCTGGAGCTTTCCCATGTCTGCACTCTTTAGCCCGACCGCCTTGGTCGTTCCGTTTGAGAACCTGAGAAATTCTGATGTCGAATCCGTTGGCGGTAAAAACGCCAGCCTCGGCGAGATGATTTCGCAACTTCCCACCGGCGTTCGCGTCCCCACGGGGTTTGCAACCACCTCCCACGCTTTTCGCGAGTTTTTAAAACTGGGCGGTTTGGATGCCAAAATTAACGCACTTTTGGCGGCTTTAAACACCGACGACGTGCGCGCTTTGGCCGAAGTCGGTGCCAAAATCCGTGCCCTGGTCGAAGCGCAGCCTTTCTCAGCCGAATTAGAAGCGGCTATTCGCAGCCAGTTTGCGATTTTGGGTGCGGGTAATTTGGAGGCCTCGTTTGCTGTGCGTTCGTCTGCCACGGCAGAAGATTTGCCCGAGGCGTCGTTTGCCGGTCAGCAAGAAAGCTTTTTGAATGTGGTGGGTATCGACACCGTGCTGCACAAAATCAAAGAGGTGTTTGCCTCTTTGTACAACGACCGCGCTATTTCATACCGCGTCCACAAAGGTTTTGCCCATGCAGATGTGGCCTTGAGTGCAGGCGTCCAACGCATGGTGCGCTCAGACATGGGCGCTGCGGGTGTGATGTTCACCATGGACACAGAGTCAGGTTTTGACCAAGTCGTCTTTATCACTTCGAGCTACGGTTTGGGCGAGACCGTGGTGCAAGGCTCTGTCAACCCTGACGAGTTTTATGTGCACAAGCCAATGCTCAAAGTTGGTAAGCGGGCAGTGATTCGCCGCAATTTGGGCTCTAAGCAAATCCAAATGGAATTTGCCAGTGTGGCAGAGAAAGCGGCTACGGGGAAGTTGGTCAAAACGAACGATGTGCCAACCGAGCTGCGCAACCGTTATTCACTCACAGACAAGGAAGTCGAGCAATTGGCGCAATACGCCTTGATCATTGAAGCGCACTATGGCCGCGCGATGGATATTGAGTGGGGTAAAGACGGCATTGACGGGCATTTGTATATTCTTCAAGCGCGCCCAGAGACTGTTAAAAGCCAAAGTGCAGGCAAAGCCGAGTTGAAATACAAGCTCAAAGGTCGAAGTGAAGTTTTGGCTCAAGGCCGTGCGATAGGTCAGAAAATTGGCACAGGCCGCGTCCGTTTGGTGCACAGCATTGACGAGATGGACCAAGTCCAGCAAGGCGATATTTTGGTGACGGACATGACCGACCCGAATTGGGAGCCGGTCATGAAGCGCGCCAGCGCGATTGTCACCAACCGTGGCGGCCGTACTTGCCACGCGGCCATCATTGCCCGTGAGTTGGGTATTGCTGCTGTGGTGGGTTGCGGCGATGCGACAGAGCAACTAAAAGATGGCACCCTGGTCACGGTCAGCTGCGCAGAAGGCGACACCGGCTTTATTTACGACGGTTTGTTGGAGACCGAAGTGACCGAAGTGAAGCGCGGCGTGATGCCAGAGATTAAAACCAAAATCATGATGAATGTGGGTAACCCACAATTGGCGTTTGATTTTTGCCAGTTACCGAATGCGGGCGTGGGCTTGGCGCGCTTGGAGTTCATCATCAACAACAACATTGGCGTGCACCCCAAAGCGATTTTGGACTACCCCAGCATTGATGCAGATTTGAAAAAGGCGGTAGAGTCCGTGGCACGCGGCCATGCCTCGCCACGCGCTTTTTATGTGGACAAAGTGGCAGAGGGCGTCGCGACGATCGCAGCAGCGTTTTGGCCTAAGCCCGTGATTGTTCGTTTGAGCGACTTTAAGTCGAACGAGTACCGCAAGCTGATTGGTGGCTCACGCTATGAGCCAGAAGAAGAAAATCCAATGTTGGGCTTCCGAGGTGCGGTGCGTTACACCAGTACCGAGTTTGGTGAGGCGTTTGCGATGGAGTGCCAAGCCCTCAAACGGGTGCGCAATGACATGGGTTTGACCAATGTGCAGGTGATGGTGCCGTTTGTGCGCACGCTGGGCCAAGCTGCCAAAGTCACAGACTTGTTGGCCAAGCATGGTTTGAAGCGTGGCGAGGATGGTCTGAAAATCATCATGATGTGCGAAATTCCGAGTAATGCAGTATTGGCAGACCAGTTCTTGCAGTATTTTGATGGTTTCTCGATTGGCTCGAACGACTTGACGCAGTTGACCCTAGGTTTGGACCGTGACTCCGGCTTGGAGTTGTTGGCGGCTGATTTTGATGAACGTGACCCCGCTGTCAAAGCCTTGCTCGAAATGGCGATTCAAGCCTGTAAGCGTCAAGGTAAATATGTGGGTATTTGCGGCCAAGGTCCCAGCGATCATCCAGATTTTGCGCAGTGGTTGGCAGACCAAGGCATCGAGTCCATTTCACTCAATCCCGACAGCGTGATGGCGACTTGGCAAGCCTTGGCAAAATAAACGACGCACTTATGCGCAATCATCGAGATGACTTAAGCATTCCACTTTGATGGGCAACATGACGGACACCACAGCAGTCGATATCTCACACGGACAACCGTCTGTGCTGCGTTCATGGCTTCTGGTGGTGTGGTTATGTGTTGCGTTTGGCGGGGTCTTTTTTGCCAGAGACTTGTCTTGGGTGATTGCGGGCTGGCCGTTCAATTTTTGGTATGCCTCGCAAGGGGCTGTACTGGCGTTCATTGCCATCGTTGTCATTTATGCCTGGTGGCGGAATAAGAGCAACATCGAACCTTCTTCATTGGCTTTTGAGGAGAAAAGTTACGCGACTTACAAAATGCGTTTACATCGCATTGTGTTGACTTACATTGCTGGTTTACTTTCGTTTTTGCTGCTGATGTTTTTTGCAGAACGAGCTGGCATGTCGCGGTACTGGGTAGGTGGAATCTTCCTCATTGCCACCATTGGTATGTACGCTTGTATAGGTATTTACAGCAGAACAGCTGAACCTAGCGAGTATTATGTTGCGGGCCGACGCATACCTGCTATGTACAACGGCATGGCAACGGCTGCAGATTGGATGAGTGCGGCCTCCTTCATCAGCTTGGCCGGTAGCTTGTATTTGCAAGGCTTCTCTGGTACATCAACCGAACCTGGAGGGCTGGCATACATCTTGGGATGGACGGGTGGTTTTTGCTTGGTGGCTTTGTTGGTCGGACCCCATTTGCGGCGGGTTGAGGTAGACACAGTCCCTGACTTTTTTCAACTCCGTTTTGGCGGGAAGTGGCCGCGTTTAGTTGCTGCATTTGCAGCAGTCTTATGTTCTTTTACGTATGTTGTTGCTCAGATTTATGGTGTCGGCTTGATCACCTCTCGTTTGACGGGTGTGCAGTTTGAGATTGGTATCTTGCTGGGTTTGGGAGGTGTACTCGTCTGCTCATTCTTAGGCGGTATGCGCGCCGTGACGTGGACACAAGTTGCACAATACATCATCATCATCTTGGCATTTTTGATTCCTGTGTCATGGCTGGCCTATAAACAACTGGGCAATCCGCTAGCAACCGTCGTTTATGGTCAACAAATCCAAAAAATAACAGCCCTGGAGGAGCAGCTTATAGCCTCGCCGGCTGAGCAGTCTGTGACGCATGAGTATGCACGTCGTGCGTATGCGTATGAGGTGAAGCTACTCAATATTGAGGCCTCACTTGCTGAGGATCATAAAGCCGCGCAAGCAAAATTACGTCAACTCAACTTGCAACGTGCAGACGCCTCAATTATTTTTGCTGCTAATAGAGAGTTATCTGCATTGCCCAAAGATGTTGAAACCGCCAAAGAACGCTGGACCGCTGCCATGCTTGACTATACAGAGCGTGCCAGGCCTTTAGCGGGTATGCCTAGGCATGCTAAGCCTTTCTCGGGTGACCCAAAAGGTACGCCATCAGAGCAACAAGAGTTCAGCGCATCTCGCATTAACTTTATTGCGTTGATGTTTTGCTTGATGATCGGTACGGCCGGTCTGCCACATTTATTGACGCGTTATTACACGACCCCCAGTGTGGCAGAGACGCGTACCTCCGTAGCTTGGTCGCTGTTCTTTATTGCTTTGCTCTATTTGTCAGCGCCTGCCTTGGCGGTACTTGTGAAATACGAAGTCATGAGTAATTTAGTTGGTATGAATTTTGACAGTTTGCCGAATTGGATAGCGCAATGGTCTAAGGTCGATCCGACTTTGATCTCTGTTAGCGATGTGAACCATGATGGCATATTGCAGTTTGCTGAATTGCGTTTGGGTGCAGATATTGTGATGCTGGCGACGCCTGAATTGGGTGGATTGCCCTATGTCGTATCCGGCTTGGTGGCAGCAGGTGGTCTGGCGGCAGCGTTGTCAACAGCTGACGGCTTGTTGCTGACCATTGGCAACGCTTTGGCTCATGATGTTTATAAACCTAAAATCAAAGGCCCGCGCGATAAGCTGAACCGAGTGATGCTCTCCAAATTCACCCTGTTACTCGTAGCCTTAGCCGCAGCCTATGTCGCATCACAACGACCCGCAGCGATTCTTTCCTTGGTTGCCGCCTCATTTTCACTGGCTGGTGCCGCCTTTGTGCCGGCGATGGTGATGGGTATTTATTGGCGTCGAACCAGTCGCATTGGAGTTGTCGCAGGTATGTTGTGCGGTTTGGGGGTCACTTTGTACTATATGGCTGTGAATTCAACGCTAACCAGAACCGCGTTTGGTTGGAATGGCAACGACTTATGGTTCGATATTCAACCTATTTCGGCAGGGGTTTTTGGCGTACCAGCGGGTATTTTGATGATTTGGATCGTCAGTTTGATCTATCCACACACTGATTCAAGCCCGAATCGCTCCGAACAGGATTCAAAAAAGCATATAATCTAAGGCTTTCCCTTGCCACACCGCTACACGTTTGTTGAATTTGTTTTTAAATTCAAAGGCTTGTAGACGCAGCGGGTGGCTTAATCCTAAAGGAGTGTCTATGCGTCATTATGAGATCGTCTTGTTGATCCATCCGGATCAAAGTGAACAAGTTCCAGCTATGCTGGAGCGTTACAAGGGCATGATTACCGCTGGTGGCGGTAAAGTGCACCGTGTTGAGGACTGGGGTCGTCGCCAAATGGTCTATATGATCAACAAGCTGGCAAAAGCCCATTACCTGTGCGTCAACATCGAGGCCGACCAATCAGTCATGGCTGAACTTGAGCATGCTTTCAAGTTTAACGATGCTGTTTTGCGTCATTTGACCGTTCTCAAGAAGACTGCCGAAACTGGCCCATCTTCTATGATGAAAACTGTCGAACGCGAAGAAACTCGTAAAACCCAACAAGCCGAATACGCCGCTCAGTAATTTATTACGAAGCGTGGCGTGAATCAGCTTGTTTTGACTGCATGTATCGTTGAGGTTTCTACCTTACGCTACACGCCAGCCGGTTTACCCGCTTTGAATTTCACACTCGATCACGAGTCACAAGTTCAAGAAGCAGGGAGCACGAGGCAGGTTAAAGTGAGTATCAAAGCCCTTGCTGTGGGTGCTTTAGCCGAGTCTATCGGTAAGCAAGTCATAGGAAGCATTTGGCGGTTCACAGGCTTTTTAGGAGCCGCGCGTCAAGGTAAGAATATTGTGTTTCATATTCAAGAATTTCAGCAAAACTAATTTTTCAGGAGTCCATCATGCCCGGACCAAAACGTTTTAATAAAGACAAGCGCCCAAAGCGCCCAGCTCAAAATTTGTTGTTCAAGCGCAAGCGCTACTGCCGTTTCACGGTGGCAGACGTTGTCGAGATTGACTACAAAGATATCGATACATTGCGTGATTTCATCGCCGAAAACGGCAAAATCATTCCAGCTCGTTTGACTGGCACCCGCGCTATTTATCAGCGTCAACTCAACACAGCTATCAAGCGTGCGCGCTTCTTGGCATTGGTCCCATACAGTGACCAACACCGCATCTAAGGAGTAGTCACATGCAAATTATTCTATTGGACAAGGTTGTTAACGTCGGCAATTTGGGCGATATCGTCAAAGTTAAAGATGGTTATGCACGTAACTTTTTGATCCCTAGCGGTCGTGCACGTCGTGCGACCGAGTTGGCTAAAAAAGAATTTGAAGTCAAACGCGCTGAATTGGAAAAACAAGCCGCTGCTAAGCTGGCTGAAAGCCAAGCTCAGGGTGAAAAACTCGGCGGTACAGTCATTAAATTGACTCAAAAAGCCGGTGTTGATGGCCGTTTGTTCGGTTCTGTCACCAATGCAGACGTCGCTGAAGAATTGGGCAAACAAGGCTACAAAGTCTTGAAATCTCAAGTTCGTATGCCGAACGGTCCGATCAAGGTCGTTGGCGACACCACAGTAAGCGTGGCTTTGCACACTGACGTGGTTGCTGAAATCACGGTTACAGTTTACGGCGAAACAGCTTAATTAGCTGCTTAAGTACGTAAGCTAAGTTCTTAAAAGGCTGCCGAGTGGAAACTCGGCGGCTTTTTTTATTGTATTTTCAACTTTATAAGTTTTGCACAGCATTCAGCTGTTTATACAGAACTTGTGCATAAGTTAAACAGAAGTTATTCACAGCTTTTCATGTGACTTTTACGACGCTTCGTATTACTATTTAGCACCCAATTCAAGGAAATAAATGTCAGCCGTCATTCCATCAGACTCCGCTTTTGCCGATATCAATCTCGACCTGCACAGTGTGGTCACGCAACACGATGTTCTTGACGGTGATTTCGGTGGCAGAGCCAGACAGGACTTCATTCCTGATCGTCAAATTGCGCAATTACGCATCCCACCTCACTCGATAGAGGCGGAGTCCAGCGTGTTAGGCGGCTTGCTGCTCGACAATGGCGCTTGGGACAGGGTGGGGGATTTGCTCAAGGACAACGATTTCTACCGCTATGAGCACCGACTGATTTACGAGTCGATGACCGGTCTGATCAATGCTTCTAAGCCTGCAGACGTGATCACCGTTTACGAGCATTTGCAAAGCTTGGGCAAATCTGAAGAAGTTGGGGGCTTGAGCTACCTCAACTCGTTGGCCCAGTATGTGCCCAGTGCCAGCAACATCCGCCGTTATGCGGAAATTGTGCGCGAACGTGCCATTCTGCGCAAACTGGTCAGCGTGAGCGACGAGATCGCCACCAATGCGTTCAACACACAAGGCCGTCCTGTGGCGACCATTGTGGACGAAGCCGAGCAGAAAATCTTCAACATTGGTGAAGAAGGCTCGCGCATGAAGCAAGGCTTCCAGAGCATGGACACCCTGGTTGTTGACCTGCTTGATCGTGTGCAAGACATGGCCGACAACCCGAATGACATCACCGGTGTGCCGACAGGGTTTTATGACCTGGATCGCATGACGTCAGGCTTTCAAGCGGGTGATTTGGTGGTCTTGGCCGCGCGACCGTCGATGGGTAAAACGGCCTTAGCGATCAACATTGCTGAACATGTGGCTCTGAACGAGGGTTTGCCAGTCGCCGTGTTCTCCATGGAGATGGGTGCCGCTCAGTTGGCGGTGCGTGTGGTGGGTTCGATTGGCCGGATTGATCAATCGCACCTGCGCACCGGTAAATTGTCTGACGAAGAATGGCCACGGCTGACCGAAGCGATTGAAAAGCTGCGTACCGTGTCTTTGCACATCGATGAAAGCGCCGGCTTGAATTCAAGCGAACTGCGCGCCAATGCGCGTCGTTTGGCACGCAAATGCGGCAAATTGGGTTTGATCGTGGTCGATTACTTGCAGCTTATGAGTGGCTCTGGCGGTGGCGGCAATGGTGAAAACCGTGCCACGGAGTTGGGCGAAATTTCGCGGGGTTTGAAAATGCTCGCCAAAGAACTGCAATGTCCCGTGATTGCACTGTCGCAGTTGAATCGGAGTGTCGAAACGCGACCCGATAAACGTCCGATGATGAGCGATTTGCGTGAGTCTGGTGCTATAGAGCAAGATGCCGACATCATCATGTTCATCTACCGTGACGACTACTACACCAAAGAACTCTCCAAAGAGCCAGGTGTGGCCGAAGTCATCATCGCGAAGCAGCGTAACGGCCCAACAGGCACCGTCAAACTAGCCTTCCTCAAACCTATCACTAAGTTTGAGAGTTTGGCTAGCGGTAGTGCTGATTATTGAGGTGATTACGCCCTAGCCGGCGTATTTATTCATTAGTTTGCTATAAAAATAAATTAATATTGACGGCTTATTACAACACTTCACTGGCAAAATCTGCCAAACGTGAACGTTCACCGCGTGCCAGTGTGATGTGACCGCCGTGTGGCCAGCCTTTGAATTTGTCGACGGCGTAAGTCATGCCTGATGAGCCTTCGGTCAAATACGGTGTGTCAATCTGCGCCAAATTGCCCATACAGACAATTTTGGTACCTGGGCCGGCACGGGTGATCAGCGTTTTCATCTGCTTGGGTGTCAAATTTTGGGCTTCATCGATGATGACGTATTTGTTCAAAAACGTCCGTCCGCGCATGAAGTTCATGCTTTTGACCTTGATGCGGCTGCGAATCAACTCGTTGGTTGCTGCGCGGCCCCATTCGCCAGCGGTGGTTTCGGTCTTGGCCAACACTTCCAAGT
>CBDUEA010000051.1:0-8794 GCA_965365965.1 uncultured Polaromonas sp.
GCCCTGTGTCACCACAATCCGTTGGTAGAGCGATGCGGCGGTAAAGACAATGCGGTCTTGATAAAACTTGTCTTCAGCCAGGGTGGTGATCTGGTTGGCGGCAAAGAAAGCTGCGAGCAACACCGCAAACGTTAAACCGCAGGCTAAAACGTGTGCCTTGAACTGCCGCAGTTCATACCGAAACAGCCACAGCGCCCACACCGCGACGCCCGCATTCAGCAAACCAAACAACAAACCGGTGCGAATCAAGCCCAGTTGCGGCACCAAGATCAGCGGAAAAGCCACCGACACCGCCAAAGCGCCCAAGTAGTCAAAGGTCAGCACTTGCGAGACCACGTCTTTGAAGGCGACATTGCGTTTCAAAATGCGCATAACGAGCGGAATTTCTAAACCCACCAAGATGCCGACGGTGGCCACCAAGCCGTAGAGCACCCAGCGAAAACTACCAGGAATGTAGGCGTTGGCTAAAAACAAGACGGCTGGCAAGAGTCCGCCGGCTAAAGCGACCAACAGTTCGATGCGTAAAAAGTGTGCTGGGAGTTGACGGTCAAAAAATTGGGACAACCATGAACCCACGCCCATGGCGAAGAGGTAGCAGCCTATAACGGTGGAGAACTGGAGAATTGAGTCACCGAGCAAATAGGAGGCCAGTGCGCCAGCGGCTAGCTCGTAGACCAGCCCACACGCTGCGACGACAAAAACGCTGGCGAGTAAGGTGACTTCTAAAGGACGGGCCTTGATGCCTAGCTTAAGAGACATTAAAAACAGTTAAAACGCAGGCTTCGTCCCAATTTACCCATGGATAGCCGCTGCTACGATGATGGAAATACCCAAACACATGGCTGCAACCACCATGCCCAGTGCCCTGTTTTGCTTTTCAATAATCTCACTCCACAAGTCATAGGGCGTGAGCTTGTCGATGATGACAAAGCACAGCCAAAAAATCACCACGCCAATCAAAGCAAAGATGATTGAACCAACCACCACGCCCAATTTTAATCCCATGAGTTCCATTTTTTACTCCTTTAAAGTGTTGTTGCACGCGGTGCTATTTGTGTCCGCCGCCAGAACTGAATCCACCATAGGACCCGCCAGAACTGCGCCCAGTATTGTCAGAACTGGAACAGCGGCTGATCAAAAACAAAAACAGCAGCAATATCAATATCAAGATCACAATGGTGCCACAGCCCATACCCGAGATGCTGCTCAGTGGTTTGGCGTCAGCAGACTTCAAGGCATCCTTGCCGCCGCCATCCAGTGCGCCATCTTTCAAGTTAAATGATTTTGCAACCGCAGCACTGCTGAGTTTTCCACCCATCGACCAAGTGACCTCGGTCGGTGTTTCTTCGCGCGAGAGCAACACCGCACCTTTTTCAAAATCGATGTTGTTGGTTTGTTGACCACGCGTGACTTGCCAATAAAACTCACCGGCGACGTAATTGGTTTGTGCTTTGTAGCTGTACTTGCGGTTGTAGCTGCTGCCCAAATATGTGGCCACCGAGCCATTGGCCGACAGGGTGGGCGCACCCGTTGTCGGGGTGGCAAGGCTCCAGCCCTCTTCAGAATCGACTAAAAACGTAAAACCACGCTGCTTGTTGTAAAGCAGGTATTCGGTCCAGCCAAAATGCTCATCCGGATCCGTCACGTCATAACCAATGCGATGCTGAAACCCCACCAGTTGCCAGCTCACCCCCTGTAGTTGACCCGCGCTGCCCAATGCAATCAACGGCGCAACTGGGTCGGTTTGCAGCGCGTGGTTGAGTTGCCCAGCTACGCCTTGTGACACATCAATGATGCTGTGGCAGCTGCTGCACGTCAGACTTTTGGTGGTTGCTAAGGTGACTTGCAGAGACGCCGCACAGTTGGGGCAGGCAAATTGCTGGCCCGTCTCGGTTTTGGCTTGCTCGTCTTTCAAGCCCTTCAGTTTCAGGTCTTCTAACTTGACTGCGCGGCCTTGCGACAACTGCGGCGGCGTGCTGCCATAGTCGATGCTGATGACATCGCCTTGGTCACCACGCAGCTCCACCATGCCAAAGGCGGCATGCAAGGGCGGTAATTTAGGCAACTCGCCTTGTGCAGAGATCAGGCTAACCGAGTTGTTGGAGGCAACGGTGAACGATTTGCCGTTGATGGCGGTGGTGTGCCCAACTTCAAATTGCGCAGCCACAGGCACTGCGTTTTGCGAGACGAGTGCGTTTGAGAAAACAAAAGCACCGTTGTCTTCACTCAAATAAGCCGTGCTGCCATCGTCAAAACCGGCAATCCACTCACTCCAAGTGCCTTCTGCGTATTTGTATTGCAGGCGGCCAATCAAGGTAAAAGCTTTGTCGTTGAACTTGCCTGTGGCGAGCAACTGCAAGGGGCTGAAGTCGTCAAACAACTCTGCCATTTTGCCCACGCGCGCCAAGGTATCGCCATTGCGCACCACCGTGCTTTGGCAATAGCCACACACGGCATGCGTGGACTGCGCGCTGTGAAACTCTACCGGCGCACCGCAGCTGGGGCAGGCGGCGCGGTAGACGCGTTGGGGCGATTCGGTGGCCAAGTTTTACCGAAGCAGGTTAAATGAATGAATAAATATGGAAGTGCTTAAACCAACTTCTTCAACAACTCGGCCTTCTTGCCGTCAAACTCTTCCTGCGTCAAAATGCCTTTGGCTTTGAGCTCGCCTAGTTTCTCTAGGGTTGCCATGATGTCATCTGGTTTTACCACGGCAGCCGCTGCGGCATTGGCTGCTGCCGCTGCTTGGCCTGTGCCCGCGTTCAGCCCAGCTTGCAGGTTTTGTGCCATCACTTGGCCCATCGCCAAACCAGCACCCATGCCCATGGCGTCACCTGCAATGCCACTGCCACCGCCTGAGCCTTCGGCAAATTTGGGAATCGCTTGTGCGGTTTGGTACTGCATGAACTTGCCCATGTCGTTGCCAACCATGCCCATGCCGATTTTTTGATCAAGGATTTTTTGCAACTCTTCGGGCAAGGAGACGTTTTGCACCGTCATGCCTTCGAGCTTCAAGCCAATTTTGGCAAATTCTGGCGCTAGCTGCGTGGTCAACGCTTGCGCAAAGGTCATTTGGTTGGAGGCGAGGTCAAGAAACGGGATGTCGCTGCTGGCAATCGCGTTGCTGATGTTTTGCAGCACCAAGCCACGCAACTGGCCGTCTACTTCTTCGACGGTGTAACTGTCGCGTGTGCCTGAAATCTCAGTATGAAAGAGTTTGGCATCTGCGATGCGGAAGGTGTAGTTACCAAAGGCCCGCAGACGCACCGCGCCAAAGTCTTTGTCACGGATAGTGATGGGCTGCGGTGTGCCCCATTTCTGGTCAATTTGTTGGCGTGTGCTGAAAAAGTACACATCGCTTTTGAAGGGAGACTCAAACAGCTTGTCCCAATTCTTCAAATTTGTTAAGAGGGGCAAGTTTTGCGTGGTGAGCTTGTACGTGCCTGGGCCAAAGACATCGGCCACTTTGCCTTCATTCACAAAAACGGCGAGCTGCGACTCACGCACCGTGAGCGAAGCACCCGTTTGAATCTCCATATCCGCCATCGGAAAGCGCCAAGCCAGCGTACCATCGCCGTTTTCTGTCCATTGCAATACGTCAATAAACTGTTTCTTGAGAAAGTCCATCAATGCCATGGTGACCTCGCTTTGCTGAGTAGGTGGAAAGTGAAAAAAGAACTGAACGGACAGCTAAATACTTGCGAATCATACTGCGCTCGCCAGCCACTGGTGAAGTTTGTTGATAGTAGCAATCAATCTCTTAGTCAAAATCAATTGGTCATATCAATTTGATAAAGCTATGATTACCCCCATGTCGATTGAAACTAACTATGCAAATGGTTTGAATCTGTTTTTTATAACTTCAGGAGCTACACATGACAACTGCTACCCGTCCAGAAATTAAAACCATCGCTAACTTGGAATCCGCTTTTGCCGGCGAGTCCATGGCGCATATCAAGTACCGCTATTTCGCCAAATTAGCGCGTGAAGCGGGCGACATTGACACCGCACTTGCCTTTGAAGCTACGGCAGACCAAGAAGTGGTACACGCCTTTGGTCACTTGGACTTGCTCTACCCCAAAGCCAGCATGACACCTGCCAAAGCACTGCAAATTGCGATTGACGGTGAAACGTATGAATACACCGAGATGTACCCCGGCTTCCGTAAAACGGCAGAATTGGAAGGCAACGCAGCGGCAGTTGCTGAAATGGACGAGCAAATCGAGGAGAGCAAGGTCCATGCCGCGCAGTTCAAAGCGATGTTAGACAAAGCACAAAAACGCTTTGCAGCACTGGCCAAGGTGGAAGAGCGGCATGCGGCGCACTACCAAGCACGTTTGGATGCTGTGAAGGCAACTGTTTAAGATCGACGCTTGTTTGTAAGTATTTAGCTGTCCAGACGACAAACTAACAAGCTAAATCAGACATTGGATGAAGATGACTAATTAACACGTCGAATTTATCGTCGTCCCAAGAGAATCAATTTTTAATTATTAGGAAAACACCATGAAAACATATATTTGCATCGTTTGCGGCTTTGTTTATGACGAGGCCGCTGGCCGCCCTGAAGACGGCATCGCCGCTGGTACCGCTTGGGCCGACGTGCCGGACACTTGGGCCTGCCCAGACTGTGGCGTTGCCAAAGCTGACTTTGAAGTTGTAGAAATCTAAGCGTAAGTTATTGAAAATATAGAAAAAAGGCGCCCAACGCATGAATCCCATCATCATCATCGGCGCGGGGCTGGCCGCTTGGACCACTGTGCGCGAGTTTCGTAAGCTCGACACCACCACGCCGATTTTGATGATCACGGCAGACAGCGGCGATTTCTACGCCAAACCGACCTTGTCAAATGCCTTTGCGCAAAAAAAGTCGCCCGAGCAGCTGGTGGTCACGCCAGCGGCCAAGATGGTTGAAACGCAAAACGTCACGCTGCTGGCGCATACGGCAGTGACGGCGATCAACCCCTTCGTTAAAACGGTCACGACCGCTGAAGCCAGCTATGATTTCAGCGCGCTGGTGTTGGCGACGGGGGCAGCGCCGATCCGCGTTTCTGTAGAAGGAAATGCAGCTGATCAAGTTTTATCGGTCAACTCGCTGCAAGATTTTGGACATTTTCATCAAGCTCTAAATTTGGCATTAGAAAACGGTGCTAGCCGGCATGAAATAAGCTTAAACAGCTCTATTAATGAGAGCAAACAAATGCCTGAAATGGACGTGCCATTTGCGGCTAAAACGCCTGATGCATCTCTTGTGCCTCCTGTGTCAGCAAAATTGCCGCACGTGTTGATCATGGGTGCTGGTTTGATTGGCTGTGAATTTGCCAATGACTTGATCAACGCTGGTTTCAGCGTCAGTGTGGTCGATCCCTCAACCCGACCTTTGACGGCCTTGTTGCCTGAGGCTGCGAGTGAGCAGTTGCGCACTTCGCTAGAGCAGTTGGGCGTGGCTTGGCACTTTGGTACGACAGTCAAAGCGGTTAACCATGCGCCGGTGGGTGAGAAAAGTCGTTTGCAAGTTACTTTGTCGACGGGTGAGGTGGTCGCGGCCGATGTCGTCTTGAGCGCGATTGGTCTGCGGGCAGACACCCGCTTGGCGCTGGCGGCGGGCTTGAGCTGTGAGCGTGGTATTTTGGTTGATGCGGCTTTGCAAACCAGTGCACCCCATGTTTACGCCTTGGGCGATGCGGCACAGTACGCCAGCGCAGGCAACAGTACCTTGCCTTACGTCATGCCCATCATGAACGCGGCGCGTGCTTTGGCAGCAACGTTGGCGGGTAAGCGCACTGAAGTGGTCTTCCCTATCATGCCCGTGGCAGTTAAAACGCCCGCTTTACCGCTGCTCATCGCCAGCCCGAGTCTTGGTAAAACAGGGCTGTGGGAATCTTTGGAGCCGGGTTTGTGGCAACACATGGGGCAAGATGCTCATGCGGGTCGTTTGCAAGGCTTCGTTTTGTCGGGTGGGCAGACGGCCAAACGGGCAGAGCAAGTCAAGGCTTTGCAAGCTGCTTCGCTGTAGACATCTGCGGGCAAGGCGATAATTGACTTTTTTTTCTTAGATCTTAGGAACTGACTATGCCGCGTGCGCTACTCGACGAATCTCATATCCACCCAGCTATTCGGGACAAAGTGGCAAATAACCAGCAAAAAATTGTTGCTGAAGTGATGGCTGCAGTGGCGGCACAACCGGTTGTGGTGGTGGGTATGGCGGGTAACCCGTTCCCTAAAAAAGCACGTGCCGCCTTAGATGCCGCCGGCGTGAAGCACCACGACCTTGATTACGGCAGCTACTTGAACCACTGGCGTGAACGCAATGCCTTGAAGATGTGGACCGGTTGGCCGACATTCCCGATGGTTTTTGTTAAAGGAACCTTGGTGGGTGGCGCCAGCGAAGTGAAAAAATTAATTGACAGTGGTGAATTGAAAACGATGCTGGCATAAAGCTGACTATTCATACAAAAAGGGCGCTGCATTGGCTTGCAGCGCCCTTTGGTGTTTAAGTGCCTATTGCGTTAAGGCGACTCTGAGTTGAACCTGAATTAACCTTGCATGCCCATGCCACCACCGTGGTGACGTCCACCCATACCTTCATGTCCGCGTCCACCTTTGCGGTCGCCGCGCATGGTGACAGCATCAAACACCGCTTTTTGCTCAGAAGTTAAGGTCGCGTAGAACGCTTTGGTGGCTTCTGCACGTTTGTCCATATTGGCATTCATGGTGGCCATGCGCTCAGTGCGCAGTGCACGCATTTTGTCAATACGCTCGGGCGTGGTCAACTTTTCCATGGCTGCACGATCTTCTTGATGCTTCTTCCAGTCCATCGCTAAAGCAGGGGGCTGCATGGCTGCGGTAAAGTTTGTCCAAGCGCCTTCTTGTGAGGCCGTGATTTTGAGTTTTGCTTTCAAATCGGCTTGGCGCTTGGCCGCATGCTCTTGCCAACGAGACTGGTGCTTGTCGTGGTCACCATGCATCTTGTCGCGCATGCTGTGCATCATGCTTTTGTCTGCTGGAGGGGTACCAGAAGTTGCAGGTGCGGTGTTTTGCGCAATGGCTGCAAAACCCATGGTTGCCATGAGGCCGGCGAGGAGGATTCGTTTGTTAGCTAGTTTCATATTAATTCCTAAGGATGTTGAACATTACCAGCGTCGGAATTGGCTCTGGAATGAAGCTAGTATCCAAGCGCCATGCAAACGTACCATGACGGTCATGTAATGCTTTGTAAAGTTGAGAAAATCATTCAAAAACTTAGCAAGACTTCTCAAACCTCCTCTAAACGTCTTAAAACTGGTATTTCAAGCCAAAGCTGACCAAGTTTTGACCATCGCTACGGCCCACTGTGCCGTCAATTTGAATATTCTTAACCAACGCATAGCGCGCGCCAATTTGTACCGTCGTCTTGTCATGTTGTTGACCAAAAGTTTCAAGATGTGCCGTCACAGGGCCAAATTCATGTACCAAAGCGAGTCCCCACGTAGCAGTGGTCGACTCGCCAGGGTAACGAACAGCACCCAAGTTGAGATGTACCGCGCCAATTGGCACGTTGCAGGTCAGCAAACCCGTCACAGCAGGTGTGTTGCCTGATTCGCCATTGGTTTTTGACACACTCGCCGAGGCACCCACATTGCAGCCTGCTTCTTGTACGAGGGTGATGCGCCATTTGGCTTGAACGGCGGTGCTGGTCAGGCTGGAAGTCGTGTCGCGTGTGAGCGCAGCTGCAAGTTCGAGACCTTCAATCGGCGCGTAAGCGGGTGCCACAACGAAGCTGCGGTTGGGGCCTGCTGTGCGCGCAAACCACGTTTCAACATGGCCATGGCCTACATCGTTCACATCGGCATCGTCTACGGACAAAGGGCGGCCCGCTAAGGCGGCGGTCGATAAAAGTGAACAAGTCATGCTCAGTAAGATGACAGCTAGCGAAGGAGTGCGGTTGAAATTAGTCGTCATGAAGTTTTGAAAAAAAGTTGGCAGATAATTTAACGATATGCATACAAACAAAGCCACATCGCCAGTTCGCTCGGTACAGAGTTTGCGGCATAGTTTAACTTTAGCCTTGGTGTTAGCGCTGGGAGCCGCCATTTCACTGGGTGTGACGCGGTTCTCGTACGGTTTGTTGTTGCCGCCCATGCGCTCTGATCTGGGCTGGTCGTACACCTTGGCTGGCGCGATGAACACCGTCAATGCCTTGGGTTATTTGCTTGGCGCGCTATCGATGCCGCGTTTGCTCAAGCATGTTGGTGCGGCACAGATGCTCATTGTTGGCGCTATTTTTGCCAGCATCTTCATGATGCTGACTGGATTTTTCACCACAGCCACGCCGTTGTTGTTGCAGCGTTTGTTGGCGGGTATTGCCAGTGCTTGGATTTTTGTTGCCGGCGGTTTGCTGGCGGCGCAATTGGGGGCGCGTGAACCTGCGCACAGCGGTTTACTTTTGGGCCTTTACTACGGTGGCACGGGTCTGGGTATTGTATTTTCTGCGCTGGTGGTGCCCGGTGTAGCGCTGCTTGTGCAAGCCGGGCTGCCCAACGCAGCACATGCTTGGGTCTGGGCATGGTGGGCTTTGGGTGGGGGCTGCGCGTTGGCGACCGTGGTGTTGATTGCTCGTGCTGGGGTGTTAAAAACGCTGGCCAGTGACATGGCTGGATTGCCTAAAACGCCAACCCATGTGTCGTTAAATACCCCGTCAAAAGCGAGTACAAAGCATACTTCCTTTCGTTGGCGTGCCTTTTCATTCGCGTTGATGGGTTACGGCTGCTTTGGCGTTGGCTACATCGGCTACATGACTTTTGTCATCGCCTTG